>CAYVRL010000171.1:0-5536 GCA_964454065.1 uncultured Planctomycetales bacterium
ATCACCTACTGCGGAGTCTGAAACTACTTGCCCAGGGCGACCAGTTTGGCCGCTGAACTGAAGCAGGAGTTCGGAGTGGATGCGGAACTCGTGAAGGGTTCCGGGGGCACTTTCTTGGTGGAAGTGGATGGTGAGGTCGTCTGGGACAAGCTGGGCACCGATGCCGATGCCTTTCCCGAGGCGGGCGAGATCCCCGCGCGGATCCGCTCCGGCGGCCGTGGCGGAAGCCAGTCAGGAACGGAGTCCCGGTGAGGTCCTCGGTTCGGGGGTGGGTTCTCCCCGGACCAACCGTTTGCGCTGCCAGACGCCATTGCGCCATCGGGCCAGGAAGATCACCGCTCCGACGTAGATCTCCGCACTCCAGAGCAACCAGACCAAGCTGACTCCACCGTGGAACACGTAGACCGCTGCCCAGGCAAGGGGCGCGCTCAGTAGCCAGGAGCAGGTAATCCCCACCCACATCACCCAGCGGTGGTCCCCGGCGGCCCGCAGGGCGAAGCGCAGGGAGATCTGGAAGGAGTCTCCGAGTTGCCAGATCGCGGCCACTCCAAGGACTCCTGCCCCGAGTCGGATCGCTTCCGCCCGCGCGGCAGGATCCGGATCGTGCATGAAGAGGGACATCAGGGGTTCCCCGAAGGCGAAGAAGAGCAGACCCACCCCGACCATCAGCGGTACGTTCAGAGAGAGCATGCCGCGCAGGGTGCGGCGGGCGGCGGCCCAGTCCAGAGCACCGACGTAACGGCCGATCAGAACCGCCCCTCCGTCGGCGATGGCGACCGCAGACATGAAGGCGAAGTGGAGGATACTCATCGCAGCCTGGTGGGCGGCCATCGACGCGGTGCCCAGGACCCCGACGAACAAGGTCACCAGGGTGTAGCTGCCGACTTCCAGTGTGAACTGGATCCCGCTCGCGGTGCCCACCGCGAATACTCTCCATAAACGAGCGGGCTCCAGCCGGAAGGCGCGTAGACCGGGGAAGCGCCGTCCCCGGGGCCTCGCCAGCGTGAGAAGCAGGACCAGGCTGAAGAGATCGGATAGGCCGGTGCCGACCGCGGCGCCACTCACGCCCAGGGCCGGGACTCCCCAGCGACCGAAGATGAGGGCGTAGTTGAACAGCATGTTGAGTGGCTGGGAGATCAAATCCGCGGCCATGGGTAGACGAGTCCGCCCGGTTCCGCGCAGGTATTCCGCTACGGCCAGGGAGAGCAGCATCGTGCCGCTCCAGTAGAGCCGGACCCCGAAATACTCCGAGGCCGCTTCCAGGGCTTCGGCATCGAGGCTGGTGTGTGCGGAGAGCTTGCCGAAAAGGGCCTCCGAACTCATTCCGGCGCCGACACAGATCAGGGCGAAGGCGCAAGCGAGGTAGAAGGCTTGGACACCGAAACGGAAAGCGGTGCTCCGTTCGCCCGCCCCCAGGTACTGGCTGACCAGCGATTTCTGCCCCCGAAGGATGCCCATACCGAAACAGAGCCCATTGAAGGCCAGGACACCTCCCAGACCCACTCCCGCCAGGGCGGAGGTACCGAGTCTCCCCACCATCAACATGTCCACCACTCCCTTGAGGGTGACGGAGATCATCGACACCCAGATCGGCCAGGCGAGATGGATGATCTCGCGGCAAGAACCGGGTGTCGGGGCATGGATCCTGGGCATGGGGGGGGAATCCCTCAGTATCCCGATCTGGCCGATTCGTGGGGAGTCCCTGCGGAGTCGAGCAGACGGATCCTGCGGATCGCGGAGTCGAGAACCCGGGTGGCGGGTCTTGCGTGAATCGGGCCGACTCCGGTCTCAGCTGATCAGCAGAGCCAGGGGCAGCAGCGCGATCAGGGCGGTCTCGCGCAAACCGATCCGCCGGGCCGGGAGGGGGCGCCAGTCCGGTGCCCAGGGTTCGGCGAGACCGATGGCCACTGCGAGAGCGAATGGAACGCTGACTCCGCCGCTCCCCACCAGGCCGAGGAGGACCAGACCGCCGATCGAGCCCGCCCAGCGGGCCATTTCCCGCTGACGGGGGCGCAGATGCGCGCGGGTTCGGAAAGCGGCGTGCAAGACGTGGAGGGTGAAGACCGCGCTCAGGGCATAGAGGGGCCAGCCCACGGGACAGCCCGTGGAGAGCGAGACCGCGGGCAGGACCAGGCTCAAGCTGACCATGCCCAGGGCTTCGTAGGCCGGTCGAAGCTGGGGGCGCCGGGCCAATCGGAACTGGACCCACCCGAGCAAGGGGGCGAGAGCGGCGAGCCAGAGCAGGCGTTCCGGGCCGACCTCCCAGGTGGCCCAGATCCCGGTGAGCAACCCCAGGGCGGCGTACAGGAGCCCGAGGTGCAGGGCTTCCCGATGGTGGGCAGGATCCTTCAAACCGGTCAGCAGCCGTTCGGTGGCGCAGAAGCCGAACACCGCCGCCAAGGAAAGGGCCAAGGTCCCCGGTCCGGCCCGCTGGCCCGAGAGCAAACCAAGGAGGATGGCCGTTCCGAGAACCAGCCAAGCTCCGTGGGCGCGGGGAAGCAGGGAGTCCCTCATCTCGGGAGAGGAGTAGGCTTGGGAGGGAGTTCTGCGTCATCGAACGGTCACGCCCGGAATCTGGCCCAGTTCGCTGGAGGTCCACGGAACCGAAAGACCCAGCCGAATCCTCTCTCTGGCGAAGGAACGGCTCATCCGAGTCCGAGGAAGCCGTGGGGCTCGGGCCCCGGAGATGGGAGTCAGGGGATACGGAGGAGACGGGAGGGAGCCCTCCAGGTAACGGGGAAGCTCTGATCGGACCTCCAACGAACTGGGCCAGATTCCGATTCTGGGCCACAATGCCCCCATGCTCCTCGCCGCCGCCACCCTGTTCATGCCCTTCTTCCTCGTCCCCCAGCAGGCCCCCGACCTCGATGGCGGGGCGTGGCTGAATACCTCTCGGCCCCTGTCGTCCTGGGAGAGGGATCTGAAGGGACAAGTCGTTCTCCTCGACTTCTGGACATCCTGCTGTATCAACTGCATGCATGTCCTCCCCGATTTGGCCCGGCTGGAGAAGGAATTCCAGGAGGAACCCTTTCAGGTGATCGGGGTCCACTCGGCGAAATTCGAGGCCGAGAACCAGGCACGGAACGTTCGCCAAGCCATTCGGCGCTATGGGATTCGTCATCCAGTCGTGGTGGACGAGGGAATGAGGATCTGGCGCGCCTATGGCGTCCGTGCCTGGCCCACTCTGGTACTGGTCGGTCCGACAGGGAGGCCCCTCCGCATGGTCAGTGGTGAGGGGAACTTCGAGCATCTACGGAGGGAGATCCGGGCCGCCCTCGATCGTGGACGCGGCGCCGGAACGCTCGCCGAAGCCCCCTTGGAACTCGACCGGGACCAGGCACGGCCCTCCCTGCTCCACTATCCCGGCAAACTGTTGGCCTCAGCGGGGCGACTGTACGTGGCCGACTCCAGCGCCGGTCGCATTCTGGCGGTGGATTCCGAGAGCGGCCGAATCGATCGGATCTTCGAGGCCGATGGTCCCCCCTTCGACCACCCCCAGGGCTTGGCGCTGCTGGAGGGTGCCCTCTATGTCGCCGACACCGGCAACCACCTGATCCGGAAGGTGGATTTGCAAAGCGGGAAAGTGACTACGGTGGCGGGTACGGGCCGGCAGGCTCGACCGCTTCCTCGCCGCGGGCCGGCGCTCCTGCGCGATCTGAACTCCCCTTGGGCCCTGGTCGCCGACGGCGGGTTGCTCCACATCGCCATGGCCGGCAGCCACCAACTCTGGAGCTTCGATCCCGCCCGGAGCGAACTCATCCATCTCGCCGGAAGTGGGCGGGAGGACTTGCAGGATGGTCCCGCCACTCGCGCCGCCCTCGCGCAGAGCAGCGGACTCGCGCTCATCGATCGCCGCCTCTATTTCGTCGATTCCGAGAGCAGTTCCTTGCGCTGGCTGGATCTCGACGAGAAGGAAGTGCACACCGTGTTCGGGACAGGTCTCTTCGACTTCGGCGACCATGACGGAGAACGTGAAGAGGTCCTCCTGCAACACCCCTTGGGTTTGGCTGCCTGGGGCAAGAAGCTGGTCCTGGCCGATACCTTCAACGGGAAGATCAAGATTGCCGATCCAGAGGCCCGCGAGATCCAGACCATGGCGCTGCACGATGCGAAGGGGGCACCGATGGGAACCTGGGAACCTGGTGGACTGAGCGTCGACGGCGACACCCTCTACATCGCGGACACCAACCATCACCGCATCCTGCTCACCCAGTTGCCCGGCGGGGAGACCCGGGTGCTGCTCGACGGGCGGTCGGGGCACTAGAATCCACGGTGTGGCTCCGGGGCCGACTCTCCTCGTCGATACCTCTTTCCTCGGCGATGTGCTCTGCGCCGAGCCGCTGGCGCGCGCCGCCGCGCGCCGCTGGCCGGGGCAGCCCGTGGACTTCCTGGTCTCCCCCGGTGGAGCCCGCATCCTGGAAGGCCATCCCAGCCTCCGGGACGTCTTGGTCTTCGACAAGCGGGGGTCCGGTCGGGGTTTGCTCGGTCTGTTGCGCACCGTCCGGGAGCTTCGTGCCCGAGGCTACGCTCGCGCCCTCTGTTCCCATCGCTCGTGGCGCAGCGCGGTCTTGCTGCGTGCCTCCGGGATCCCTGTGCGCGTGGGTTTCCACAATGCCTCGCTGGCCTGGCTCTACACGCGCAAGATACGATACCGAAAGGATTTGCACGAGATCTCCAGGAACCTGGAGTTGCTCGGGGGAGGCCCCTGGGAGCGGCCCCGGATGTTCCCCTCTCCCTCCGACTGGAAGCGGGCGGAGGAACTCGCCCCGGTTGGTCGTTTCGTCGCCCTGGCCCCGGGTTCGCTCTGGGCCACCAAGCGCTGGCCGGAGGATTCCTACGCCCAGGTGGCGGGGGAATTGCTCGCCCGTGGAATCTCGGTGGTCCTCCTCGGGGGAGCCGAGGATCGGGAACTCTGTGCGCGGATTGCAACCTCCGCCGTTTCCCGGAGGTCCGCCTCCACGGCGGAACTCCGCGATCTTGCGGGGCGGACCACTCTCCGCCAGTCCTATGCGGTCCTGAGGCAGGCTGCGGCCTTGGTCAGCAACGATAGCGCGCCGATGCATCTCGGGGTGGCAGCGGGGATCCCCGTGCTGGCGATCTACTGCAGTACTCTCCCCGCCTTCGGATTCGCTCCACGTGGACCCTCGGATCGAATCTTCGAAGTGGGAGAACTCTCCTGCCGTCCATGCGGCGTCCATGGCCGCCGGGCGTGCCCGAAGGATCACTTCGAATGCGGGTGGGGGGTCACTCCGGAGACCATCCTCCGGGCCCTGGACCATCGCTTGGCCGCTACCTCTTCCTGAGCCGGGACTTATCCACAACTTCCCAACCTCTTTCCCCGACTCTCCACAATGGGTTGTGGTTGAGCGCTCAATTCACCACAAAATAGTGCGCCAAGTTTTTCCGTGTCCCGCTTGAAGCGGGGGCCTTGTCCGGTTAGTTTCGGCAGTCGTGCGCCGCTGCTCCGAAGAACCTCGTCGAGTCCAGGTCTTTCCCAGCGGATTCCGCTCTCGTTCGGCCCCGAAGTCCTCTCCAC
>CAYVRL010000172.1:0-5505 GCA_964454065.1 uncultured Planctomycetales bacterium
CAACCGATCCTGGTCGTTGGCCTCGACCGAAGTGGAGAAGGACAAGCCGAAGCGGCCGTCGTCCCCGACCCGACCGAGCATGCCGAGGTCGAAGCCCCCGGAATAGACCGAAACCGTACCGGGACCGGTATCCACGCCGGTCGTGGGGCTGAAGCTCCCAAAGAAACGGAGGTGATAGCCATCCGTGTTCTCGGGGGCTTGCGCGATCAGGGTCGAAGCCAGAAGAACGGCGGTCGCCGCGATGAGGGGGAGGGTGCGGAAGGCAGACATGGCCAGGGTGGCCGATTGTACTGGGCTGTCTCCCTATCATCCGGAATCGTGGACCGCCGTCCTTCCTCCGCCGCCTTGCTCGTCGTCCTGGCCCTGGCCTCCGTGACGGCGCTGGCGGTGGCACCGCTCTTCGGCGCGGAGACCATCCACGCCGGGAACGCTTGGAGCGAACTCCTCCGGGCGCCGCGCGCCCTCTGGGGACCGGAAACCCGGATTCTGGCCCTGCGCTTGCCGCGGACCCTGCTTGCCTGGTTGGCGGGGGGCGCCTTGGCCGTCAGTGGCGCGGTCATGCAGACCCTGCTTCGAAACGGTCTCGCAACTCCTTTCACCCTCGGGGTTTCCGCAGCGGGTTCGCTGGGGGCCTTCCTGGTTCTCGCGTTCCCCTCACTCGCGGTGCTCGGCGGGGCGCGACCGCTGGCCCTGGTCTTCGCGCTGGCGGAAATCGGTCTGGTCCTGATGGTGGCGCGCCGCACCCGCCGCGCCGACGGCTTGATCCTGGCCGGCGTGACCTGCAACTTCCTGGCCGGCGCGGCCATGCTCCTGGTCCGCTATCTGGCCGATCCCTACCGACTCGCGAGCATGGATCGCTGGATCATGGGCGCCCTGGACGTGGTGGACTTCGCCACTCCGCTGTCCCTCCTGCCCTGGTTGCTGGTCGGCGTACTCCTCTTGCTGGTCCGCTCCAGCGCTCTCGATTACCTGGCCTTCGACGACGAGCTGGCGGCCGCGCGCGGGGTCCGAGTGGCGGCGGCCCGCCGCGACCTGCTGCTCGGGGCCGGAGTCCTGACCGCGGCGGTGGTCGCTCACACCGGCCCGATCGGTTTCGTCGGCCTGCTGGTACCGCACGCCCTTCGCCCCTTCACCGGCATGCGCCACGCGGTCCTGCTCCCCGCCTCGTGGCTCGCGGGCGGCACCCTGCTGGTGATCGCGGATACCCTGGCGCGTTCGGTGGAACTCCTCGGGCGCCACAGCGAAATGCCGGTGGGAATCCTGACCGCGCTCATCGGCGGTCCCTTCTTCCTCTGGCTCCTCGTACGAAGCCGCTGATCAGCGGTGCTTGCGCGGCCGCGGCTCGTCGTAGTAGTCGAGCTGATCGAGTGGCATGACCACCGAGGTCGTGATGTTCATCGCATGGCTCACGACCCGCTTCATGTAGCGATACGCGAGTGCCGTGGAGGCCAGCGCCCCACCCCCTTCCTCGCGCAAGCAGAGGGCATCGATCTTGGCGTCGCAGTAGTCCTCGAGCCGGTCGCACTCGGCGAGAAAATCCTTGGCCCCGGTTTCGTCCTGGGACTCGTAGAGATTGCGAGACTTGGCGAGCAGGCGCGAAACACTGTCCTTGATCTGGACGAGATCGGCCCGGCTATCCGCGACCAGCCCCGTTCCCAGAGCGGCGAGGTCGAAGAGATTCTTGCCATAATCACCGATCCGTTCCGCATCCTTGACCAGACTCATCAACGCGAGGCAGACCGGGAACTCGGAGCGTCCGTGAACCGCGGCATGGGTGATGAGCATGCGCCGGATCCGCCGCTGGTTGCGATTGATGCGCTTGTCGGTGGCCCAGAGGTCGTCTCGGACCACCTTCGGATCGGTGCCGCCGAGCAACGCGTTGGCGGCGCCGTCGAAGACGTGGCGGCCGTCCTCGAGCATCTGCTCGAAGTACTGCATGATCTCCTGCAACCCGGAGGGCTGGGAGCGAAGGGCCTTGATCCAGTCGAACATTCGTGCGGATTCTAGCGGAAGAGGAGGATCCCGAGCAGGGGGACGAGAACGAAGACTCCGATCACGTAGAGGAGGACCCACAGCTTGCTACGCATCGTGAGCCCCGCGAGCCCCTCCGCGAGACGGATGGGAATCCGTCGAATGGCCGGAATCGGGTACACCGCCGCCACCCCGATCAGGTTGAAGAGGACGTGGACGAGGGCGATCTCCAGACCATGCACGCCGGTCGCGAGGGAGGCGAGGAAGGCGGTCACGGTGGTGCCGATGTTGGCTCCGAGCATGACCGGGAAGGCGCTCTCGATGGCCAGGATGCCCGCCCCGCAGAGCGGCACGAGGAGGGAAGTCGTGATGCTCGAGGACTGGACCGCCACCGTGACCAGCAAGCCGATCCCGATCGAGAAGAGGGCGGAGCGTTGCAGAGCCGCGTTGAGGGCCTTTTCGGCCCCGCGGGCGATCAGGCGACGCATGTTGGCGGTGATCAACGCCAGCGAGGCGAAGATCAGGGCCACCCCGAGGATCAGGACCAGGGTCGCGGCGAGGTGGCCGTCGAGGCCGAGCGTCTGGGTGATGAAATCCTTCACCACCCCCGCCCCGGCCTTGACCGCGGTCTTGATCGGGCTCTTGAAGGAGCCGCCGCCCCCGACCGTGAACAGGGTGGCGATGTCGTGAGCGAACTTGGAGAGGAAACCGGTGCTGATCTGCAAGGGCAGCATCACCGCCACCGCGAGCAGATTGAAGAAATCGTGAACCGTGGCGGCGGCGAAGGCGCGCTGGAACTCCTGACCGCGGCGGATGTGTCCCAGGCTGACGAGGGTGTTGGTGATCGTCGTGCCGATGTTGGCGCCCATCACCATCGGTACCGCGGTGGCGATGTCGAGCTGCCCCGAGCCGACGAGGGCCACGATCGTGGAAGTGGTGACCGAGGAGGATTGAACCAGGACCGTCGCCAAGACTCCCACCGCCAACCCCGCGAAGGGATTGGCGACCCCCTCGAACAAGCGCTGGGCGGCGTCCTCCCCGAACATCCCGATCCCCGACTCCAGCAGCTTGATCGCAACCAAGAAGGCATAGAGGAGCACGAAGAGGGCCAGGAAACGGAGCACGTTCTTGCCCTTCCCGCCACCGGAGGAGGCAGCGGCGGGGGTGGTCGGCTCGGTCAGCGCACGCTCAGGGGAGGTCATGGGGAGTCGGGCACCTGGGGGGCGGCGGTCAGGATAGCGCAGACCGATAATCGAGATCCGATTCGTCGACCCAACCATCCATGAAGCGCATCCCGGTACTCGATCTGCACCCCCAACTCGCGGCCCTGAAGAGCGAGTTCCTCGCCGCATTGGAAGAAGTCCTGGATTCGACGGCTTTCATCCAGGGACCCGCCGTCCAGGCATTCGAGAAAGAGGCGGCCTCCTATCTGGGGGTTCGCCACGCGATCGGCTGCAACTCGGGAACGGATGCTCTCGTGCTGGGCCTGCGCGCCCTCGGTGTGGGCCCCGGCGATGAGGTGGTCACCACCCCCTTCTCCTTCTTCGCCACCGCGGAGAGCATCAGTGCGGTGGGAGCCAGGCCGGTCTTCGTGGACATCGAGGAGGACGGTTTCAACCTCGACCCCTCCGGGATCGAGGCGGCCCTGACCCCGCGAACTCGGGCGATCGTGCCGGTACACCTCTTCGGCCGGCCCGCCGACATGGAGCGGATCCTGGCGATCGCCGAAGGCCATGGCCTACCGGTCCTGGAGGACAGCGCTCAAGCCTTCGGTTCCCAGCTCCCCGACGGCAGGCGGACGGGAGCGGTGGGCGACTTGGGAGCCTTCTCCTTCTTCCCGTCCAAGAACTTGGGGGCTTTCGGGGACGGTGGGCTGGTCAGCACCAACGACGACCATCTTGCCGAAACGGTACGCAAACTCGCCGCCCACGGCAGCCTGGAGAGGTACCGCAACGAATCGATCGGCTACAACTCGCGGCTCGACAGCGTGCAAGCGGCGATCCTCCGCGTGAAGCTGCCCCACCTGGATGACTGGAACGCCGCGCGGCGCCTGGCCGCGAGACGTTACCAAGAGCTCCTCGCGGAGATCCCCGGAGTGGAGCCCCCGGCGATCGTTCCCGGACATGTCTTCCACCAGTACACCGTGCGGATTCGGGGAGCCGATCGGGACCGGGT
Source organism: uncultured Planctomycetales bacterium (assembly GCA_964454065.1). GTDB lineage: Bacteria > Planctomycetota > UBA1135 > UBA1135 > UBA1135 > CAYVRL01. Next base: position 4,147 of record CAYVRL010000172.1, read on the forward strand.
CCACGCCACGATGAACGATGCTGGGATCGGCTGCATGGTCTACTACCCAGTTCCTCAGGATGAACTCCCGGTGTACGCGGGCCAGTATCCGCGCCATCCGCGCAGCCACGCCGCCGCACAACAGGTCCTGAGCCTCCCGATCTGGCCCGAGATCGAAGAGGGGACGCAAGCTCGGGTGGTCGAGGCCCTGCGGGAAGCGCTTTCCTCCCCCATCGGATAGCCCCCTGTCGGGGCCGACACCGGGCGCTAGAATCAGGCAACATGCGGGTACTCATCACGGGCGGAAACGGTCAATTGGGCCAAGAATGCCGTGCCGCGGCCCCGTCTTCCGCAACGACCCTGGCCGTGGACCTACCGGATTTCGATTTGTTGGATGCCGAGGGAGTCCGAAGAACGGTCGAGACCTTCCGGCCCACCGTGATCTTCCACCTTGCGGCCTGGACTGCCGTGGATCGAGCGGAGGAGCACCCCGAGGCCGCGTTTCGCGTCAACCGCGACGGGACCCGGAACCTCGCTCGGGCGGCGGCGGATCTCGCGGCCCGGTTGATCTACATTTCCACCGATTACGTGTATTCCGGGATTTCCCCCGGCCGCCCCTGGCGGGAGAGCGATCCGGTCGCTCCTTGCAACGTGTACGGCGCATCCAAACTGGCCGGAGAGGAAGTCGTTCGAGAGCGGATGGGCGATCACGGTCACGTGGTCCGGACGAGCTGGTTGTTCGGGCCCCGCGGCCAGAACTTCGTGAAGACGATCGCCGAACTCCTGAGGGAACGCCCTCGGGTACGCGTGGTCGCCGATCAACACGGGACTCCGACTCCGGCGACCGACCTGGCCCATGCCCTGTGGGCTCTCGCCGCCACTCCCGAAGCACCATCCCTCCTCCACTACTCCGCGCGGCCCGAGGTGAGCTGGTTCCAGTTCGCCGAGGCCATCCGCGAGCAGATGCTCCAACTCGGTTGGGAAGGCCTCGGCGAACTGGTGCCTTGTGACAGCGAGGAATACTCCGCAGCAGCGCCGCGGCCCGAGTGGAGCGTTCTCGCCTACTCCTCCTTCTGGGAAAGCATCGCTCGTCCGCGGCCCGAGTGGGGTGGCCGGATCGCCCCCTGCCTGCCCGCGCCCGCGGCCATCTCCGGCGACCCCTACCACGATTCATGATCCTCCCCCATTCCCATCGAGCCCTCGTCAGCGGCGGCGCCGGTTTCATCGGTTCCGCACTGGTCCACCACTTGCTCCAGGATTCCGCTTGTGAAGTCCTGGTGGTGGATGCTTTGACCTACGCGGCCAATCCCCTGTCCTTGCGACCCTTCGAGGACCTGGATCGTTTCCATTTCCGACATCTGGACATCCGCAACGAAGAAC
>CAYVRL010000173.1:0-5472 GCA_964454065.1 uncultured Planctomycetales bacterium
CAAGAACTTCTTTTCCGGGGGACAGGACACCAGCGGTGGCGGTCAGACTTCGCGGGTCGCCATTCAGGAGCGGGTCAAGGAGATCGTCGCCGCCGAGGACAAGAGCGCGCCCTACAGCGACGAGGAAATCGTCCGCATCCTCCATGAGCGCAACGGGGTCAAGGTCGCCCGGCGCACGGTCACGAAGTACCGGAAAGCCCTGGGGATTCCCTCATCCACCATCCGGCGCAGCTTCGCGGGCTGACGAAAGCGCCCTACCCGGCTATGCTTTCTCCTCCTTGGGGTTCCGCCCACCCCCATTCCTGCTTCCGATGACCATCAAAGCGACGCAAATCCGCAAGGGCCAGGTACTCGTCCTCGAGGGCGAGCTCTACCTGGTGACCGACTTCGAACACATCGCCCCCGGCAACTGGCGGGCGATCAATCAGATCAAGTGCAAGCATCTGACCACGGGTAACGTCAAACAGATGCGCATGGGTTCGGACGAAACCGTCGAGGTCGCTTACCTCGATCGCCGAACCTGCGTCTATTCCTACAAGGATGGCACCAACTACGTGTTCATGGACAGCGAGAACTATGAACAATACTTTCTGGGGGAAGACTTGGTGGGAACCGCCATGCGCTTCGTCAAGGAGAACCAGGAAGTCACCCTCACCTTCCATGAGAACACCCCCATTTCCTTGGACCTCCCCTCCTCGGTGGTCCTCCAGGTGAGCGAAGCCGAGATGGCGGTCAAGGGCGACAGCGTGACCAACGACAAGAAGGGCGCCAAGCTCGAAACCGGCCTCGAGATCCGAGTACCCATGTACATCCAGGCGGGTGAGTACGTGAAGGTCTCGACCGAGACCGGGGATTTCCTCGGCCGCGTCAAGAGCGCCGAGGGCTAGGGTTTCCGGCGCCGCTGGATCCGCTTGGTGGCGTGGATCTGCGCCGCGCGGCGGTTGGCTCGGGCGAGCTCCCGGCGCCATTCGGGACGGATCTTGGAGCCCTCCTCCAGGGCCCGCTGGATGACCGTCGCCGCTTCCACGGGATCGTCGGTCAGATAGAAGAGATCGAGATCCTCGGCGTGGATGGTGCCCTGGCCGACCATCCAACGCTTCATCCAACGCAGGAGCCCACTCCAGTACTCCTTGCCCATCAAGACCACCGGGAAGTTCTCCATCTTGCGGGTCTGAATCAGGGTGAGGGACTCGAAGAACTCGTCCATGGTGCCGAAGCCGCCGGGCATGACCACGTAGCCGACCGCGTACTTGGCGAACATGACCTTCCGGGCGAAGAAATAGTGGAAGGTCAAACTGATGTCCTGGTGGGGATTGCCGTGCTGCTCCTGGGGCAAAACGATGTTCAGCCCCACCGAGGTCCCACCCCCCCGGCGCGCGCCCAGATTCGCCGCCTCCATGATCCCGGGACCGCCCCCAGTGATGATTCCATACCCGCGGCGGGCGAGCTGTTCCGCAACGTCCCGAGCGGCTCGGTACCAGGCATGGTCCGCGGAGGTTCGAGCCGAGCCGAAAATGGAGATCGCGGGACCGATGTCGCGGAGGGCGTCGAAACCATCCACGAACTCGCCCATGATCTTGAAGACCATCCAGGGGTCACCGCTCTCCTTGGAAGAGAGTTCGGCGCGGGATCGCTGATTGCGCGGACGGCGGCTCATGCTTGGCAAGGATAGCCGGTTCCCTCTCCTGCTACACTCTCCTCGTGAGCGCTCGACCGGCCATCTTCCTGGACCGGGATGGAACCCTCCTCCATGAGGTTCCCTATCTCGGCTCGCCCGGGGCGGCGCGCCTGCTCCCCGGAGTGGCGGAAGCTCTCTCCTCCCTGCACCGCGCCGGGGTGTTGCTGATCGTGATCTCCAATCAGTCCGGCGTGGCTCGGGGCCTGCTCGACGAAGGAGCCCTGCTCGGTATCCAGGAACGCATCGACGCCGAACTGGCCCTGAAGGGAGCCCGCATCGACGCCTACTACCACTGCCCGCATCACCATCACGTCGGAGTTCCCCCGCAACGCCGCCGCTGCCGATGCCGCAAGCCGCTTCCCGGGTTGCTGGAACGCGCTCTCCAGGACTTCGAGGTCGACCTCGAACACTCCGCCGGGGTCGGGGACGACGTTCGCGACCTCCAGGCCTTCGCCGCCTTCGGTCTGCCCTCGGTCCTGGTCGGCACCGGAAAGGGCCGCCGAAGTCGGCAGAGTCTGGCCGAGCAAGGCCGCGAACCGGACCTCTACTGCGCCCACCTGGGGGAAGCCGTGGGCTGGCTGCTCCGTCATACCCAGGAATAGGATTTCCGGGGTGCATCGGTCTTCCTGGGCTGTTATTCCATGGTTCCGGCATGTCTCCCTCCCCTCCCCCTCCGCAGCTCCTGATCCTCGGACGGCGTTCCGCGGACGAACTGTGCGCCGCACTGGGGGAAATCCTGCCCACCTCCGAACGGCGGATCCTGACTCCGGACCAGGACTGGCCCGCGTGGACTGGGACCCGGACCGGACTGCTGGTGGTCCGCTGCAACGACTGGGATCTGGCGGAACTGAAACTCCTGCACCATCTCCTGCGCGCCGGAACCGGGCTTCGGGCCCTGCTCCTGGTCGGCGACCGCGGTCTGGCCGGTTGCGAAGAACTCCTCACTGCCCCGGGCGCCTGCTTCCTGCCCGAGCCCTGGACTCGCAAGGGCCTCGCCCAAGTCGTCCAGCGCGTTTTCCAGACCGATGCCCGCTCTCCCGATGTCCTTCCCGAACGGGCTTTCCTCGACGGCCTGGTGGAAGGACTTCGAAACCCCCTCGCGAGCCTCTCGGGCTACCTCCAGATCCTACTCGGGGAAACCGAGGAAAGGGAAGGCCAGATCAACGGCATCCTCGGCTCCGCATTGCGCTCCGCCCAGGAAATGGCACGATTGCTCGAGGTACTCCAACTCGCCGCGGGAGGACCTCCCCCGCGGAACGAGGACGTCCTCTTGGAGGCCCTGGCCGCCCAAGCGGTCAGCGAAGCCCGCCAGGAAGGGGTGGAAGCCAACCTCGAATGGGAAGGCGAGGGCAGGGTCCGGGGAGATCCTCGGCGATTGGCAGCGGCCCTCTTCGCCGCTCGACTCTTCCTCGAGCGTTTCGGCACCGGCGCGGTCCCGACCCTCTGTGGCGGCCCGACCGCTGACGGCGGCCGTTGTCTGGTCTGGGAGACCCGCTCCGCTCCCGACCTGGATCCGCGGATCGGACTCGGCCGCCCCTCCCCGCCCTCCTTCCTTCCTCAAGTCCTGGAACGACTGGCCGAACAAGCCGGGGCGCGGAGGGTCCTCGAGTGGGAAGCGGAGGTGATCCCCAGTCGGGCTGGTCTGGATTGGCCTCCCACTTCCTGCTGAAGACGGCGCCCAGGCAGGTTAGAGTTTCCCCAGGATGCCCCAGGTCAATGCCCGGATCCTGGTCCTCCAGCCCGACCGCGGGCTGCGGGAGGCCATTGTCGACGTGCTCCGTGCCGGGGGCTTCCACGTCGCCACCGCCGCCAGTCGCGGGGCAGCGCTGCAAGACCTGACGGCGGAGTCCTTCGATCTGGTCCTCGCCCAAGCCGGCCGCGATCCGGACGCGGCGCTGGATTTCGCTCGGGAAGTCCTCGCTCTCCCTTCCCGCCCCGCCCTGACCTTGATCGGCGGCCGCCTCTCCGCGCAGGCCTCCTCCGCACTGCGCCGTGAAGGGGTTTCCGAAACCCTTCCCTGGCCCTTGACCCCGGAGGATCTCCTGGCCGCGGTCCGCCGGGTCCTGGAGGAACGCAGTTTGCGCGGGGAAGTCCGGGTGCTCCGCGCCCGCCTCGAGATCGAGGATTCGCTGGACAACATGGTGGCTCGGGATCCCAAGATGCGGGCGGCCTTCGACCTGGCCCGCGTGGTGGCGCCGACCCGGGCCAGCGTCCTGCTGACCGGGGAGAGCGGAACCGGGAAGAGTCTGCTCGCCCGGGCGCTGCACGGTCTTTCCGACCGAGCCGTGGGGCCCCTGGTCACGGTTTCCTGCGGAGCGGTCCCCGAAGCCCTCTTGGAGAGCGAACTCTTCGGTCATGCCCGAGGCGCTTTCACCGGTGCCTTCCGGGACAAAGCCGGGCGTTTCGAGGAAGCCTCGGGGGGAACGCTGTTCCTGGACGAGATCGACAGCGCCTCCCCCGGTCTCCAGGTCAAGCTGCTTCGTTTCCTCCAGGAGCGCCAGTTCGAGCGAGTGGGGGAATCTCGAACCCGGACCGCGGACGTGCGCCTGCTCTTCGCCACCAACGCCTCCCTGGAGCGAGCGGTTCGGCGCGGGCGCTTCCGGGAGGATCTCTACTACCGGATCCACGTGATCCACATCCATCTGCCGCCACTCCGCCAGCGTGCCGCGGACATCATGCCCTTGACGCGCTCCCTCCTGGCCCGGGCAGCCGCCACCCACGGACGGGCGATTCCGCGGATCAGTCGGCCAGCTGCCCGAGCCTTGCTCCGCTACGAGTGGCCCGGGAACGTTCGCGAACTCGCCAATGCCCTGGAACGTGGTCTCCTGCTCGCCCACGGCGGATCCATCCAGCCGGAACACCTGCCCGCGGAGGTTCTCGCCGCTTCCGACGAAACCACCCCCCGCCTGCAGATCCCACGCCTGGATCCGGAACGCCGTTATTCCTTGAAGAAACTCCTCGAAGCCCCGGAACGGCGCATCCTGCAGGAAGCCCTCTCGGTCTGTGGTGGCAACCGAGAGCGGGCCGCCCGTTTGCTGGGCATCAACCGCTCGACACTCTATGCCCGCATGCGCCGCCTGGGGCTGACTCGTGGTTCGCGACCGATGGGTCAGGGTTGAACCGTGCCCGGGAAGAGGTTCAGGTACAAGGTCAAGTGGTAGACCAGCAAGAGCTGATAGAGGAGCAAGGAAATGGCCACCCCGATGCGCCCGTTGCGGTAGTTCTTGAGGAGGCAGAAGAGCAAGGCGGCGATTCCGATGCCCACGGCCTTGGCCAGGACGAAGGCGCCCATGCCGCTCCCCAGCAAGGCAATGGCCACCGGATTCCCCTCCTCTCCTCCCCGCTGGAGGTAGATCAACGTGAAGTGGCTGTCGAGCAGATTGAGGACCAGGAAGACGCTCAAAGCCACCCAAGTGCGGAAGGAATAGAGATCGACGAAACGATTGGCGATCTCGCCCTCCCGACGTCCACTCCGCCGTCGTCCTCCCCAGAGGGAATAGCGGGAGAGGATCGGAGTGGGCCGTCGGCGGCGGTCGGGTCCCCGGAAGCGGGGAACGGAACTCGTCTCCGTCGTCCCGGAGGAAGGGGAAGAGGGGCGGGGTGCTTCAGTAGGTTCCACGGATGCGCAACAGGGCCAGCAAGGTCAGGAAGAGGATCGTCAAATCGAGAAAGATGGACTGGTTCTCGATATAGTAGAGATCGTAGTCCAGGTTCTTGTGAATGGGCGAGGTCCGCGCCGGGGAAACCTGCCAGAGACCGGTGATTCCAGGTTTGACATCCAAGCGCAGACGATC
>CAYVRL010000174.1:0-5432 GCA_964454065.1 uncultured Planctomycetales bacterium
GGGGCCGAGCGCTCTACTTCTCGCGGGCGCCGATCCCCCACCCCCGGCGCGAGAACGGCCTCCCCCCCCTGCTCCACATCGGGGTGTACGCCTACACGCGCTCGGCCCTGGCCCGTTTCGCCGCCTGGGCACCCACCCCCCTCGAGACCACCGAGGGCCTCGAGCAACTCCGCTTCCTCGAACACGGGGTGGAGATCCGCGTCCTCGACTGGCCCCGCGCCTTCCCCGGCATCGACACCCGCGCCGACTACGAAGCCTTCCTCCACCGACTGACGACCCGCAGCACATGACCAAGTTCATCTTCGTGACCGGAGGAGTCGTCTCCTCCCTCGGCAAGGGCATCACCACCGCCGCGACCGCGGTCCTGCTCGAGAAACGGGGACTCCGGGTTTCGATCCAGAAGCTCGACCCTTACCTGAACGTCGATCCGGGCACCATGTCCCCCTTCGAGCACGGGGAGGTCTACGTGACCGAGGACGGAGCCGAGACCGACCTGGATCTGGGCCACTACGAACGCTTCTCGCACGCGCCGATCAATCGCTACAGCAACGCGACCTCGGGGAGCATCTACTCGGCGGTGATCCGCAAGGAACGGCACGGCGCCTATCTGGGCAAGACGGTGCAGGTGGTCCCCCACTTGACGGACGAGATCCAAGCGGCGATCGAGCAAGGCGCGCAGCGCGGCACCGACATCGCGATCGTCGAAGTGGGCGGCACCGCCGGGGACATCGAATCCCTGCCCTTCCTCGAGGCCATCCGGCAGTTCTGCCTCAAGCAAGGGCGTGGCAACGCCTGTTGCATCCACTTGACGCTGCTCCCCTATCTCTCCGCCTCCGGCGAGATGAAGACCAAACCCACCCAGCAATCGGTGGGCAAACTGCGCGAGATCGGGATCCAGCCCGACATCCTGGTGTGTCGCTGCGAGCACTCGATGGACGCGGAGATGCGGCGCAAGATCTCCCTCTTCTGCAACGTCGCACCCGAGGACGTCATCCAGGAGAAGGACGTCGAAACCACGATCTACGAGGTGCCCATCGACTTGCAGCGCGAGGGGCTGGACGCCGCGGTGGTGCGTCACTTGCGGCTCGAGGACACGGTGTCGGCGGGGCTCGCGGACTGGCAGGACCTGGTCGATCGGGTCCGCTCTCCCGAGGGCGAGGTCGAGATCGCGGTGGTCGGCAAGTACATCCGTCTCCACGACGCCTACAAGTCCATCTACGAGGCGCTGGCCCACGGCGCCGCCGCCCACCGCCGCAAGCTACGCCTGCGCAAGGTGTCGGCCGAGGAGGTGGCCGAACGGGGCGCCGCCGAGGTGCTGGGCGGCGTCGACGGGATCCTGGTCCCGGGGGGCTTCGGCAAACGCGGCTTCGAGGGCAAGATCGACGCGATCCGCTGGGCCCGGGAACGGGGCGTTCCCTTCTTCGGAATCTGCCTGGGCATGCAGGCGATGGTGATCGAGTTCGCGCGTCACGTAGCCGGGATCGAGGGCGCCCACACCAGCGAGGTGGACCCCCAGTGCAGCGACCCGGTGATCGACCTGATGCGCGAGCAGCGCGGGGTCGAGGACAAGGGCGGCACGATGCGCCTCGGCGCCTATCCCTGTCGCATCCTGGACGGAACCCGCGCCGCCGAGATCTACGGCCGGGACATGGTGCTCGAACGGCACCGCCACCGCTGGGAGTTCAACAACGACTACAAGCGGCGCCTGGAGAAATTCGGTCTCCGTTGCTCCGGGATCTACGAGGCCCGAGGCCTGGTCGAGATCGCCGAACTCCCCGACCACCCCTTCTTCCTCGGCGTCCAGTTCCACCCCGAATTCAAGTCCAAGCCGCTGGCCCCCCACCCCCTCTTCGCGGCCTTCATCGCCGCCGCCCTGGCTCAGCCCGACGACACCCTGGAATCCGCTTCCCCACCACCCGCGCAAGAGGAATTCTGCGACTCCCCGTGATGCCACGGCCCGTCGACCACGAAACGCTACCCGGTTCAGCGACTCAGGGCTGACGAACGGCATCGTCGAGAACATCGGGCACGGCTCTACTCGAGGGCAGCCAGGAGGGAGGCCATCTCCCGAAGGCCGATGGCCTCGATTCCGTTTCCCTTGGGGTATCGATCGACACCCGGATAGACCAGGAAGCTGCGTGCCGGACGAAGGTCTTGCAGCGCAACGTGGAAGCCCCTCTCCAACTTCGGCGCACTGCTGTGCTTGATCTCGATCGCCCAGGTGCCGTGCTTGCCGCCGAGTTGGAGGACCAGGTCGATCTCCGCACCCTTGCTGGTACGGTAGAAACTCGCCTGGGTTCCTGCTGGCGTATTGGCGAGCAAGTTCTCGATGACGAATCCCTCCCAGCTTGCACCGGCGACCGGATGCCCGAGGAGGTCGTCATAGGCTTCGATTCCGAGCAAGGCGTGAGTCAAGCCACTATCCCGGATATAGGTCTTGGGCGATTTGACGAGACGCTTGCCGACGTTGGGATGCAGGGGCGGAAGCCGCCGGACGAGCAGGAGATCGACCAACAGACCCACGTAGTTCGTCACCGTGGGAGCAGAGACCCCCAGCCCACTGGCCAGGCGCGAGGCGTTCAGTAACGCACCCTGATTGTGGGCAAGCATGGTCCAGAACCGCTCGAGCGTTTCCGCCGGAACGCGGGGGCCGAACATCGGGACATCCCGCTCCAGATAGGTACGGATGAAACTCTGCCGCAAACGAAAGCTATCCCGATCACTCTCCGCCAGGAAGCTGTCGGGGAATCCACCGCGCACCCAAAGCCGACGGAGGTCCGCGGAAGTCTTGCCGATTTCGAGCAGGTGGAAGGGGCCAAGGTCGACGAACTCGATTCTGCCGGCAAGTGTTTCGGACTGTTGCATCAGCTCGATCGCCGCGGATCCGAGAATGAGGAAGCGTCCTGTCCGATTCCCGACTCGTCGGCCCTGGTCGATGATTCCGCGAAGCGAAGCGAAGAGCTCGGGCACCCGATGGATCTCATCGAGAATGACGAGTTCGTCAGCGTGCTGCTCGAAATAGAGGGCCGGGTTCTCGAGCTTCTGCCGGTCCGCGCTGGTTTCGAGATCGAGATAGACCGACGGCCGACGTTCGGCGATGGCCAGTGCCAGCGTGGTCTTGCCCGCCTGCCGCGGCCCGATTACCGCGACGGCCGCCTGACGATGGAGTGCCGCCTCGACACGGACTCTGGCGGAGCGTTGAATCATCCGTGCATATTAAAAGATTCATTTTCATTTTGCTAGGTTAGCTCCTCTGTTCCCCGGAATTCCTCTCTGGTGCCCCCCCCTATCACCCCAACCACCCGCAATGACTCTGCCACGGAGCCGAAAGGAGGGATTGGAACCTCGATCGGATGGCCTCCGCTCGTCGACCCATTTCACCCAACTCCCTGCTGGCCAGCTCGACCCTGGTCTTTCCGCTCGCCTGAGCGGAGCAATTGCGCTGGCACGAACGGAACGGCGACGCCCTCTCGCCGAAGGGATCCAAGGCCCACGGGAAAGCGGCTGGATCCTGCCCGTCAAGCGGTCTTCGGTCTTGTCGCGCTGGTCACGGCCCCATGGCTGGCGGACCGGGATCCGTTCGATACCGAGTGGGACCTCGGGCTCGGGGCGAAAGGGGTTTCGGACCACCAAGCGGCGGCCAGCGACTCGAGAGCAGTGATCCACCGCAGGCATTCCCTTTCCTGTTGGTCGAGCCAGGATACCGGAAGGAGTATCGCTTCGACGATCACTGGACCGCTCTTCCCGCGAAGCCGCGGCGGAAAGATCGCGGAGTCGCGGGGAAGGGTCAGCGGCGGCGGGAGCCGGGGCGGGGGCGGTAGGCGGTGGCCAGCCAAGCGCGCCAGGCGGATTCGGTCTGGTGCATGTCCATGTGCAGGAGATCGCGGAAGAGTTCGCGGGAGTGCTTGCGCGCTTGGAAACCGTGAAGGAAAGCGGGGAGGGTATCGGGATGGACCTCGACCAACCAGTCGTAGAGGGACCAGGCCAGGGCGTGCTGCCGGTCGCTCAGAGTGCCGCTGAGCTGGTTGCAGAGCTCGGGGAGTACGGGCCCCTGACCCTTCTTGCGGAACAGCTCGTAGAGGGCGCTCCGCCAATGGCCATCGTGGTAGTTGGGGGTCCGCACCGCTTCGTCGATGCAGGAGTTCAGTGAACGGCCGAAGACGGCCGCTTCGTACCAGTGGGCGGCGCCGGCGTCGAACCAACCGCCGCGCAGATCCCCGATCCAGAGTTCGCGGTAGAGGTTGGACATCAGCATGTGGGCGCCGTTGTGGACCGCCAGACGCCGCAATCGTTCCCCGTCGTTGCCGAAGACCGGATCCCCGGTCCAGACGCTGAAGAGCGGCTGCTTGCCGAGCATCTTGAAGTCGCCGCCGGCACCGCTGGAGAGGAACTCCAGCATCGCGGTGGCGTGGTCTCGTTGCCTTCCCCAGAACCAGAGCCGCTCGATCCCGCACTGATCCGCCCGGGTGGCCTGGAAGTGCTCATGGAATCGGGTCGCAGTGCCGCGCAGATCGTGCAGGACCCGGTGCAGGAAATGGTGGCCGTCGATGGCATGCTTGCCCAGGCGCAGGGAGGGAACATCCACGATCAGCGCGAAGTCCTCGGTCTCACCGCGCAGGAGGGATCGGCCGAGGCGTTCCTCCACCGGGAGTCGCCGCGCCCTCCAGGCGGCGATTTCGGCCCGTCGCCGTTTCAGCAGCGCCGATTCGGGGCCACCCTCGCAACGGGGACAGTCGACCAACAAACTGCCCCCGCAGTCGGGGCAGGCGGCCGCCACCGAGCAGAAGCGGACCTCGCGTTCGTACTCCACCAGGTCCTTGGGGTGGCGGCGGCAATCCAGCACCCCACGGTGATCGCAATGGCGACAGCCGCTCGGCGCTTCCTGGGCGGGAGAGGGAGGACTCGCGGCGAGGAACAGGACCGCGGCCACGAAGGGGAACATGCATCCAGGCTAGCGCCCGTCCCTCCGCGGGCGGGCTGGATTCCCTAGAATTGCCCCGGTCATGACCCAGGAAACGGCCCAGAGCAGTGATTTCCGTCTCTTCGTCCAGAAGATCGCGATGCAAGGCTTCTACGCCCTGGGGCTGCTGGAAGTCCCCGGCGCTCCCAAGCAGGAGGAACCGAATTTCCAGGTGGCCCAGGCGGTGATCGACGATCTGCGGCTGCTCCGCGACCGCACCCAGGGCAACTTGAGCGAGGGCGAGCGCCTGACCCTGGACAAGTTCATCACCGATCTTCAGTTCCACTACGTGGAGAAGCGGGACGCGACCCCGGAGAGCCCCGCCGCCGAGGCGAGCCCTTCCGAAGAAGAAAAATGAGGCCCGGGGTTGACCCAGCGGCTTCCTCCCCAGTCCACCGCCGGCCCCGGGACCTCGGGTAAAGCCGGCGTCGGGGCGGACGACCGGCTTTGGGATCAGGGCCTCATGCGGTTC
>CAYVRL010000175.1:0-5429 GCA_964454065.1 uncultured Planctomycetales bacterium
CCTCCGAGCTTCCCAGCCTGCGCCTGCAGGGGCGGGTGATGGGAACGAGCTGGCACGCGGTCCTGGTCGGCAAGGACTTGGACGCGACTCGATTGCGGCGCACCATCCAGGAGCGCCTCGACGAGGTGGATCACGAAATGTCCACGTATCGCCCGGATTCCGAGTTGCGCCGCTTCGGCGCGATGGGGGCGGGCGTGGACTTCCCCGTCTCCGCGGATACCGCGCGGGTGATGACCACCGCCCTGGAGGTCGCCCGGCTCTCCGATGGCGCCTTCGATCCCACCGTCGCACCCCTGGTGGAACTCTGGGGTTTCGGCCCCTCCCCGCCCCCGGAACACGCCCCCGGCCCCGAAGCCCTGCGGACCGCCCGGGAACGGGTGGACTGGCGCAGGGTCCAGGTCCTCCGGGATCCCCCCTCCCTGCGCAAAGAACGCGACGGCATCGCCCTGGACCTCTCCGGCATCGCCAAGGGTTACGGGGTGGACGCCGCCTGGGAACGGCTCGCAGAACTCGGGATACGCGACTTCTTCCTCGAAGTGGGCGGCGAAGTCCGCACCTCGGGCATGCGCCCCGACGGCAGCCCCTGGCGGGTGGGTATCGACCGCCCCGACCCGGGCCTGGCTGGTGGGGAACGCCTGCAGCACGTGGTGGCGCTCTCGGGCGGGGCGATCGCCACCAGCGGCGACTACCGCAACTTCCGGATCGTGGACGGCCTCCGGATTTCCCACACCATCGATCCGCGTACGGGTCGCCCCCTCCAGAACCCGATGGCCTCGGTGAGCATCCTCGCCCCCGACTGCATGCATGCCGACGCCCTGGCCACCGCGGTGGAAGTCCTGGGACCGGAACGAGGCCTGGCCCTGGTGGAGGGCCTCCCCGGGGTGGAGGCCTACCTGATCCTGCACCGCCCCGGCGGCGGTTTCGAGGAACGGATGAGCGACGGTTTCGCGGCCGCGCTGCTGCGCTGAACGGCCTCGCCGCGCTCAGACCTCGGTTCGCTGGTCGCGGCGTTTGCCGGCCTCGCGTTCGCCGCGGAAGTAGTCCTTGCGCTGGGGATAACCCAGCTCCGCGAGCTTCACCAACTCGTTCCCCGGCTCCGAGGGGCAGAGATCGTTCTGCTTGCGGACGCAGAGGCAATCCCCCCCTTCCCCGCCATCGCCGCCGGTACCGCCGCAACTCCCGGAGAGCTGCTTGCCGGAGAAGATCACCCCCACCGCCATCGCGGCGACCGCGAGGGCGAAGACCACGAAAGCGGCGAGGAAGGTCCCCACGTCAGGCAATTCTACCGCCCGCCGCCCTTCGCGGCCTGGGCGGCTCGGGCGGCTCGGGCGGCCTCGCGAACCCGCTGCAGACCGTTGACGAGATTGCGCTTGGCCGACTTCGAAATGGGCTCGTCACCCAAGTAGATGTCGAAGAGGGCCTCGCAGAGCTGGCGCGAGACCACTTCCCCCTTCACGGTTCCGTCGATCGCGGTGACCAGGCGTCCGCCCGGCCGCCAGGTGAACAGCACTTCCTGCTTCTTGGCCAACTCGTCGGAGAAGAAGCTCTTGAACTCCTTCAGAGCCTGCTGGGCTCGCTGGCGTTCCTCGGGGGTCGCGGTGGCGGCGAGCTTCTTCAGGCGGGGCTCCAGGGACTCCTGGAAGGCATCCGCGATGGTGTCGCCGTCCACGCTGCGCTTCATGACCCAGCGCAGGCTCTTCGGGAAATTCCCGTTCAGGAGGGTTTGGAAGAACTTCGGATCCTCGTTGATCTCCTTGGGGCTCTTGCCACGCCAGGGCTCGAGGGCCTGGGCGGCACCCTTCGGCTCCACGTAGAAGCCGAAAGCGTAGACCTTGACCGCGAAGATGGTCTTGGTGCGCAAACCGCAGCCGAGCAGGACCTGGCGCTCCTTGCCGCCCGGGAAGGTGCGGGTGACCAGGAAATCGACCTTGGATCGCGGCTCGGTGATGGTCGGACCCGGGGTCTGGACAGGCACGGGATCGCCCGCGTGAACGCTCGGGCCCTCCTGAGCGGGCGCGGCGGGAGCGGGAACGGTCTGCTGGATGGCGACCGCGGGAAGGAAGGAGAGCAGCAGGGTCGTGAACATGGGGAACCTCCGTTCCCTCCAGAATACGAGGCCGCCCCCCTCGGGTGGACCGGATCCACGGGAATCCACTCCGGACGGCTCAGCAGGGAACGCCTGCGGCCGGGAATCGAAGAGGACCGGGGGAGCTCAACGTCCCCTTTGGACTGACAGCTCCACCTGGGCATTCCCGTCGGGCCTCACTTCCACCGGCTCTGGGGAACGCAGGGTCGCGATCGCAGTTCCATCCTTTCCAAGAATCCGCAAACGCACCTCCCAGCTCCCTGGAAACACGACGCCGAAGCGGTAGGATCCGGCAATTCCTTCTTCCGGGGAGAGAACGACCATGGGGCCGGTCTCCCCGGTCGGTCGAATCAGTTCCAAGACGGCTCGACTGGAAGTGGGAAACTCCGTGGACCACCTCACTCGAAGTGCCCCGAAGGCGGGAACCTGGACCACTGCCTGCGGAATCGCGGTGTTGTGCTCCCGCTCGACTCGCTTCCCGGCGACCGAAACGCGAAGAAGAACGGATCCGAGAGGTAAGCCCTCGATGCGAAAGGAACCATCCCCGTCCCTTCCAACGCGGCCGATTTCGAAAGGCCCGCGAAAAACATGGAGAACGGCACCCTCCACGGCCCGGCCGCGAGGATCCACGACCCGGACATTCAGTGTCCTCCCCGGCTCCAGGCGAATGATGGATTCCTTCGAGGAAGGATCCGGTCGCCAGTCGAGAAGGATTCGATCCCCGAAACCCTCTGCCCGGATCTTCAGATCGACCCCGGAACGGTGAATGGGTCCGAGGACCACCCGGCCCTCCAAATCCGTGGACTCTCGCCAACGCTTCCCGGGGGATTTCCCACCCAGTTCGACCTGGGCCCGGGGAACCGGGCGTCCCTCCGGATCCACGACCCGGAGCGGAGACCACCAAGCTTCGGTAGACAACTTCAACTCGACCTGACGGCGCTCCCCAGACGCCAGGGGCGGAACCGGGGTTCGAAGGAGAGAGGCACCCGTTGCGTCGCGCAACACCAACTCCAGAGGAAGACCTGGCTGAAGCCCCGGGAGCACCAGCGGCACGGAAGAAGTAAGGAAGCTGACCTCGCAATCCCCGATTCGGGAATGATTCGTCCGTCGTTCATGCACCGCGCCAGGAGGAGCTGCACCGAGTTCCCTCTGGAATTCGTCAGGGTTCCTTCCCCCCCCCTCGAAAGGTGGTTCGGAGGATCGAAGAACCAGATTCAAGGATGGGGCGGGCGTCCCGGAGGGGTCTTGCACCCGAACCTCGAGAAGGGCCAAGGGCTCGAGACGAACCACGAGCGGATCGGGCACCGGCGGCACGAGGGAAAGCTTTCGGGAGCGGTAGCCCAGGGCATGAAAGGTGAGGGCCTCAGCCCGGAGAGGGAGGTCCGGCATCGACGACGATCCGTCGGGCCCGGTGAGAGCACTCTGCTGCCAGCCGAAGCGAGCCATGGCGCCCTCGATGGGCTTCCCCGAGGTGTCGAGGACTCGGAAACGCAGCCCGCGAACCGTTTCCAAAACCACATCTCCGAGATCCCTCCCTTCGGAGCCGATCGGCCCGAGGTCCATTGCGAGAAAACCGATGCCAAGCGAGCGGAACTCCAAGTGTCCCCCGCCTACGGGCCCACAGGTGATCGGAATCGCGAAACGGCCCTTGGCATCACAAGGGATTGTCCCCTGGGAATCCCCATCCTGACACCGCAGGGAATAGGAAGCCAACGCCCCCGGGCAGGGACGGCTCCCCTCAGGAGCCATGACCACGCCGGTCAGGGCCGGGCTCCGTGTCAGCTCGAGGAGTAGGCCATCCCGCGGAGCAAGGGACGTGGCAGGCGCGTGTCCATCCTGGATGCGGTAGCCGTCCGGCGGAAGGAAATCGCCACGCCAGGATGGTGACAGACCCGGCAGTCGAAAAACTCCTCCTTTCTCCGTCTGAGTGGTGAGAAGGATTTTCCGCCCCGGCCGCCAGCCGAGGGCGACGGCGAGACTCGGGGACAAGGGCCAGGGTGGCGTCCCAACGTCGAGTCGAGTCACGAAGCGAAGTGGGAGCTCCTCCGCAGGTGGGGATCCATTCACGAGGACCCGACCGGCAAGAAAGGCTGATCCAGGCAGGAGCAAGGTTCGATATCCTCCCCCAGCAGGGACGTCTGCTCGCAAGAGGACACCGGTCCCGGCGAGCACCTGGACCCTGGCGGCGGCTTGGGGCGCGGGGAATAGGACGACTCCCGCTCGGTTCGTCCACCCCTGAACCAGATCAAGATCCCCATCGGAATGGACCAGTAAGACATGAAGGTCAGCCACCGGCCTCGCAGAGGCGTCGTGGATCTCGAGGGTCAAGGTTCGTCCCGGATCCTCCGCAATCACAGCTCGATGAGAGCGATCGCCAGATCCTCCGGGTGCGAGTGGAGCTGCCCCTTGGGTGGAGGTTCCGGAGGAAATGTCCGTGAACTCCTCGCTTGGGGGCCCTTGAGAACCTCCCTCCCTCTCTTCGTCACCGAATCCGAACAACAGAAAGAAAAACAGGGATGCAAGAAGCAACACCCCGAGTACGAACCACGGAAGCGATCGGAACTGGTGCATTCCGAGGCTCTTCACCTCAAGCCCCAACTGATCTCCTCTCCTGCACCTTCCAATCCGCTGATCCGCAACCAGGGAGCCAACGAAGGGACACCCACGAGATCTCCCCAGCCAAACCCCTTCTTGGGGCGAACTTCGTACATTCTTCGACCCGCAACTTCGAGAACGAGGGGGCGAGCGGTGTGGCGCTCCACAGGAGGGAAATCGAAAGTGTAGGAAACCTGGGGAGACCCCGAAGGGTTCTCCAGGGTGAGTTCGAAATGGGGAACGACGCGGTCAAGGCGGGGCTCAGGAACGACCGTCCCGTCCAACTTAACACCTGCGGGGAGGATCGAGCGGACTGAGCCTAGACCCGCTGTCGCCCCCTCTCCCTCGGGAGGTGGCACGACCGCCCCACCCCCACAGGCGCCAAGGAGGAGAACGCTTACCAGGAGAGTCCCGATCCAGGCTCGAATCATCCCTTTGGGCCGTCCCTATCTTTTCTTCCCGTTCCTTGGCTCAAGAGACCGTCACTTTCAGATTGGAACAGTCCTTGGCCACTTCTCCCCAGCTGCCAGCAGGACTAGCGTTGAAGGTCTGCCCGTCACAGACGAGTGTGATTTCTTGAGTCGAGGAACAGCAGATTTCGCATAGGGTGCTGGATTCGCAGTGTTCCCCAGGATCCCCAGCTGGAATCCCCGCTGGGCAATCCACGATGAGTCGAACACAGAACTCCGGACATCCCGGAGAACAGGGACTGTTCGGACTCAAGGTCATGCGAACGGTCAAGTCACAC
>CAYVRL010000176.1:0-5376 GCA_964454065.1 uncultured Planctomycetales bacterium
CCTAGCCACTTCGAAATGATGGGCTACAATAACGCAGACGCAGTTGATACTGGGTCGCAATAAGATGACGCACCGCACCCTCGCCGACCTCGCCCGCTTCGAACGGGCCCTGGTGGTCTCGGTGAACGGAGACGGCCCCTGCGAGGGTCGACTCCGCGAGCTCGGCCTGTGCTCCGGCACGGAGGTCGCGCTCGACCGGCGCGCACCCTTCGGCGGCCCCATGGTCTTCTCGCTGCGTGGTTATCGGCTGTGTCTGCGCCCGGGCGACGCCCGCCGGGTCGCGATCGGTCCCCTGAACGGCTGATCCCCGTGCCGGCTCCGCCCCCCGCGCGCCCGCTCCGCGTCGCGTTGCTCGGAAGCCCCAATTCCGGCAAGACCACCCTCTTCAACGCCCTGACCGGCATGCGCGCCAAGGTCGCCAACTATCCCGGTGTCACCGTGGACCGGCGCGAGGGAGTCGCCACGACTTCCGCGGGTCCGGTGCGACTGATCGACCTCCCCGGCACCTACAGCCTGCGCGCGATCTCCGAGGACGAGGCGGTCACCATCAAGGTCCTGCGTGGGGAGATGAGCGGCGCCGGGCCCCGCCCCGATGCCGCGGTGGTCGTCGCCGACGCCACCACCCTGGATCGTTCCCTCCCCTTCCTGGGGGAAGTCCTCCATTTCGGCCTCCCGGTCTGCCTGGTCCTGACCATGGTGGACGAGCTGAAAGCCCGCGGAGGACGAATCGACCTCTTCGCCCTGCGCAGGGAACTGGGCATCCCGGTGCTGGGAGTGGTCGGCAACAAGGGGCTGGGCATCGAGGACTTGCGCGAGCTGCTGGGACGGCCGGAGACCTGGGACCGACCCTCCGAACTCCCCCCGCGGAATACCGAGGCGCGTTTCGCATGGGCCGACCGCCTGCTCGAACGCATTCATCGTGAAGTCCCCGGAGAGGACCGCGTGACCCGCCGCCTCGACGCGGTCCTCCTCCACCCGATCTTCGGAGTCCTCGCGTTCCTCGCTTTCGTCACGATCTTCTTCCAGGCCATCTTCTCCTGGGCCGCGCCAGCGATGAACCTCCTCGATGGCGGGGTGGACGCCCTGGCCACGACGCTCTCCCACGCGCTCCCCGCGGGATGGGTCACCGAACTGCTCGCCGACGGCGTGGTCCGAGGGGTGGGCGCGGTACTGGTCTTCGTTCCCCAAATCGCGCTCCTCTGCCTGATGATCTTCTTCTTCGAGGCCTGCGGGTACATGGCCCGCGCCGCCTTCGTGATGGATCGGCTGATGGGCTGGGTGGGTCTGGAAGGCCGTTGCTTCATCGCCCTCCTCTCCTCCTATGCCTGCGCGGTGCCGGGGATCATGGCCACCCGGACCATCCCATCCCCACGGGAGCGCCTGACCACGATCCTGATCGCCCCGCTCACGACTTGTTCGGCCCGGCTGCCGGTGTACGCGCTGCTGGTCACGACCTTCGTCCCCGCGCGCACGGTCTTCGGCCCCTTCACCTGGCAGGGCTTGACCCTGTTGGGACTGTATCTGCTCGGGGCGGTTTCGGCCTTGGCCTTCGCCGCCCTGTTCCGCCATGGCCTGCGGCACGGTGCCGCGTTGCCCTTCTATCTGGAACTCCCGCCCTACCGTTTTCCTTCCTCGAGCGCCGTCCTGCTCCAGACCTGGCGCCGGGTCAAGATGTTCCTGCGCAAGGCCGGCACCGTGATCCTCGGCGCCTCGGTGATCCTCTGGGCTCTCCTCAACCTGCCCGCCACGACTCCCCCTCCCGGCCTGCCGCCCGCCGCGGCCCGCCGGGCCCAGATCGAGCAGAGCTACGCCGCCCAGCTCGGACATGCGATGGAACCGGTGATCGCGCCAATGGGATGGGATTGGCGGATCGGGGTGGGGCTGATCGGTTCGGTCGCCGCCCGCGAAGTGATCGTCTCCACGATGGCGCAGGTCTATGCCCAGCCCGGGCCCGACGGCGGCCCAGGACCCGACCTCTCCGAGATCCTGGCCCGGAAGGATCCCCTCACCGGGCATCCTCCCCTCGATCTCCCTTCCGCGCTGGCTCTCCTGGTTTTCTTCGTGTACGCCTTGCAGTGCATCAGCACCATCGCGGTGATGCGACGGGAAACGGGGAGTTGGCGCTGGCCCGCCTTCGCCCTCGTCTACCAGACCGGCACCGCCTGGCTCGCGGCCATGGCCACCCATGCCCTTGCGGTCGCGCTGCTTCGTTGACGACCCTGGCGGAGGACGAGTCCCCCGCCGCCGGGTTCAAATGTCCAGGTTCTGGACTTCGAGGGCGTGGTCCTCGATGTAGCGACGGCGGGGCTCGGTTTCGTCGCCCATCAACATCGAGAAGATCCGATCGGCTTCGTAGGCATCGTCGAGAATGATGCGCTTGAGGCTGCGCCGCTCCGGATCCATGGTGGATTCCCAGAGCTGCTCGGGGTTCATTTCCCCGAGACCCTTGTAACGCTGCACCTCGAGCTGCTTCTGAGCGATGCCGCGCAGTTCGCGCAGGATTTCGAGGGGATTGGCGGCCAAGCGCTCTTCCTTGCCGTGGCGGATCCGGAAGCGGAGTTCCGGGGTCCACGGGACCCCCGCGGCAGTCCCCGCCTCGAGGGCCGCACTCACCTTGTCCCGCTCGTGGAAGGCGAAGGAGAGGATGTCGGCGTCGTCCCGA
Source organism: uncultured Planctomycetales bacterium (assembly GCA_964454065.1). Taxonomy (GTDB): domain Bacteria; phylum Planctomycetota; class UBA1135; order UBA1135; family UBA1135; genus CAYVRL01. The sequence goes on from CAYVRL010000176.1 coordinate 2,663, forward strand.
TCCACCGCGGAGTCGGAGCCTTCCCAAACCTTGAGTTCGGGGCGAGAGGCGAGGAAGGAATCCCGCTCGGCATCGCTCCAGTAGAAGTGGTCTTCGCCGCTTTCGACCTCACGGAGCAGGTGGAGGGGTAGACCGCGTTCCGCGTCCATCCGGGCGATGAACTCGGATGCGGAGACCCCGCGGCGTCCACTCGTGAAACCAGAGAGTGCTCGCTCGAGACTCTCGAGCGTTTCCACGGCCGCATTCAGGGATTCGCCGACCAAGGGGGGGCCGGCTCCTTCCTTCCCTCGTAGCGGTTGGACCTCGGAGTCAGCGACGCTCATCTTCAGCAAAGCGCGTTGCAAGCCACGTTCGTCGGAGATGTAGGTACCGTCCTTGGCTCCCTTGCGCTTCAAGAGATAGAGCGGGGGCTGGGCGACATAGACCCGGCCGTTCTCGATCAATCCCCGCATGTGTCGGAACAGGAAGGTCAGGATCAAGGTGCGGATGTGGGAGCCGTCCACGTCCGCGTCGGTCATGATGATGACCTTTCCGTAGCGGGACTTCTCCGGGTCGAAATCGTCTCCGATGCCGGCTCCGAGGGCCTGGATCATCGTTTGGAGTTCCTGGTTGGCGAAAATCCTGCTGGCCGTGTTCTTCTCGACGTTGATGATCTTTCCCTTCAAGGGCAGGATGGCCTGGAAACGACGGTCGCGGCCGGTCTTCGCCGACCCGCCCGCGGAGTCGCCTTCCACCAGGTAGAGTTCGGTCTCTTCCCGATCGCGAGACTGGCAGTCGGCAAGTTTTCCGGGCAGCGATCCACTGGAAAGGACTCCCTTGCGGCGGACCAGGTCGCGCTGCTTGCGGGCGGCATCGCGGGCATCCCGAGCCAGCAGGGCCTTGCGGAGGATCGCCCGAGCCGCTTCGGGATGGGAATCCAGGTGATCGGCCAGGCACTCACCGACCACGCTCTCGACCACGGAAGAGGCCTCCCGCGATCCCAGCTTGCCTTTCGTCTGCCCCTCGAACTGGGGGTCGGGAATCTTCAACGAGAGAACCGCGTAGAGACCGGCGCGGTAATCGTCCCCACTCGGTGGATCCCCCTTCTTCAGCATTTCCGACTTCTTGAGCCACTGATTGAGCGTGCGGGTCAGGCCGGAACGAAAACCGGAAAGGTGGGTGCCGCCCTCGGCGGTACGGATGTTGTTGGCGAAACTGAAGACGCCCTCGTGCCAGTCGTTGGTGTAGCGGAGGGCGACCTCCACCCCGTAGTCCTTGCCCTCGTACGTCACCTCGCGGTCGAAGGAGAGGACTTCGGTGATCGCTTCCTTGCCCTCGGTGAGATCCTCGATGTAAGCGACCAGTCCTTCGGGAAAGTGGAAGCTGTCCTTCCGGGCGCTGCGCTCGTCTTCCAGTTCGATGCGCATCCCGGTGCGACCCATCAAGTAAGCCATCTCCCGAAGCCGATGGCGCACCACGTCCCAATCGAAGTCTTCGCAACTGAAGATCTCCCGATCGGGACGAAAACTGATCCTGGTTCCACGGCGGTCGGTGGTGCCGGTGACCTGGAGGGGACTCTTGAGATTCCCCCTGGAAAAACTGATGTGGTGAACCTTTCCCTCCTTGAAGACTTCGACCTCGGTCCATTCGGAGAGGGCGTTGACCACGGAAAGACCGACTCCGTGCAAGCCTCCCGATACCGCGTAGGCCTTACCATCGAACTTGCCGCCGGCATGGAGCTTGGACATCACCAATTCGACCGCGGGGACGCCCTCTTCGGGGTGGATGTCGACCGGGATTCCTCGACCGTCATCGGTCACCGTCGCCGAACCGTCTTCGTTCAGGGAAATCCTCACCAAGCGGCAATGACCGGCGAGGGCCTCGTGACCGTGATCTGCACAAGCATATCTGGCGGCTGGAGGAGCTGGTCATCCGCACGCTGGCTGACTTTACCATCACAGCTAATCGCGACAGCCGTGGCATCGGCGTGTGGGTAAATGGACTGAAAATTGCTGCCGCAGGGGTGCGCTGCCGCAGATGGGTAACATGGCACGGCATCGCGCTCAATATCAACCCCAACCTACGCCATTTCAACGGCATCGTCCCTTGCGGCATGCGCGATGCCCCTGTCACCTCGATGCACCATTGCAGCTGCTGCGCAACACGAAGCGAGGTGGAACAACGCATTCAACACCACGCCAATCAACTGTTTATTGACCCGCCTACAGGTGCTGCCTAACATACCGCACGGTATGGGACGACCTAAACAACCAAAAGCAACCAAAAAACTCCTGCTGGAAGCCGCCTTCGAGCAGCTCTACCTGCACGGATTTCACGGCACCAGCATTCAGGCTATTCTGCAACAGTCAGGGCTGACCAAAGGCGCGCTTTTCCACCACTACGCCAGCAAAAAAGCGCTTGCGCTGGCAACACTAGAGCAGATCATCACTCCCCTCATCTACGAACGCTGGTTAGAGCCACTGGAGCAGGCAGGCAACCCTGTCGATATTCTGCAGGAGCTATTCCGCCACACCGAGCAGCGTATCATGATGGGCAACTTAGGTGAGCGCGCCCTGCTGCTCGGCTGTCCGCTGGGGCAGTTGGCGCAAGAGATGGCACCCCTTGATGCCGATTTCCGCGAGGGGTGCGAGCAGGTATTTACCATGTGGCGCGAGGGCTTTTCTGGCGTGCTTGCGCTAGGGCAGCAACAAAAACAGGTGCGCAGTGATCTCAAT
>CAYVRL010000177.1:0-5374 GCA_964454065.1 uncultured Planctomycetales bacterium
CCCCTGTTTGGTCTCCCGTGGGGTGAGCAGCTTCATCGCCCCGAGGGTCACCAGGACGGCCACCACGAGGATGATGAAGGTCTTCAGCAGGGAGGGGAAATTCCCCCAGGGGATGATCAACAGCGCCACCCCGACCCCACCACCGATGAAGCCCAGCACGGTCAGCCACAGGTAGCGTCCCACCGCGACGACCGTGGGTCCCGAGTGGTGCTGCGGCATGTTGTTCATGAACAAGAAGGCCAAAATGGTCAGAACCGCCAGCACCGGGACCCAAACCAAACCCGCGTTCTGGATCCAGACCGGATGATCGCCGACCTGATAGGGGTCGCCGCCCAGGGCCCCGAAAGCCCCGAAGGTGATGATCCAGGGAAGCAGGAATTGCATCACCGAGACCCCGGCATTGCCCAAGCCGGCGTTCAAGCCCAGGGCCAGCCCCTGCATCCGCTTGGGGAAGAAGAAGCTGATGTTGGACATCGAGGAGGCGAAGGCTCCGCCACCGACCCCGGAGAGGGCGGCCAGGATCACGAAGGTGAAGAACGGGGTCTCCGGATTCTGGAGGGCGATCCCCGCGCCCAGGGCGGGTATCAACAAGAGCAGGGTGGTCATGAACTTCACGTTCCGCCCCCCGCAGATCGAAATCATGAAGGAATTGGGGATCCGCAAGGTGGCCCCCACGAGTCCCGCCACCGCCGGCAGGGTGAAGAGCAAGCCGCGGTAGGCGTCACCCCCGTAAACCTGTCCATGGTTCATGAAGGTGAAGTTGAAGAGGTCCGGATTCGCGAAGTGCGCCTTCTGGATGAACTTCGCGACCATCCCCCAGTACAGCCACACCGAAAAGGCGCACAGCAGGTTGGGGATCGAGATCCAGAGATTCCGATTGGCGATCCTCTTCCCTTCGGCCTCCCAGAACTCGGGGTCTTCCGTATCCCATTTCTTCAGGTTGATCATGATTGTCCCTCCAGGGCATCCGGTTCGGCGGCGCCGAACTCGACATCGTGCAGAAGTTCAGGAGCGCGCTCCTTCATGAGGCGACGCACCACGCTGTGCATCCAAATCAGGCACACCAAGGTCAGGACGAGGAAGAACATCCAGCAAGTGGTCCAGATCCCGGTTCCCTTCAGCATGTAGCCGAAGATGATCGGAGAGAAGAAACCGCCGAGGCCGCCGAGTACTCCGACGATGCCGCCCACCACTCCCACGTCATCCGGGAAGTAATCGGGAATGTGCTTGTACACCGCCGCCTTGCCGATACCCATCGCGATCCCCATGATGAAGATCAGAGCGGTGAAGATCCACACGTTGGCCTGGAAGTAGATATGGGTGATGCCGCGCGCGAGGAGCTCCTTACGGGCGACCTCTTGCCCCGGCTGGACGGCCGGCTCCTGCCAGAACTCGAAGCGCGGCAGGATCAAGGCTTCCGGATCGTTGAAGAGGCCCACGCTGTCGGCGGGTCGCTCGCGCAGGGCGAACTCCTTGCCATCGACGGTGACCGTGGTGTCGGTGACCGCATCCACGGTGCCGGGGGCGGAAGCCATGATCCCCTGGCCCGGGGCTTGGATGTCCATGCGCGGAACGATCAACAGCGCGGAAGCCAAGAGAAGAGTGCCGAGCACCCCGTACATGACCAGACGCGCACCGAAATGGTCGGACATCCAGCCTCCCAGGGCGCGGATCACGCCGCTGGGCAAGGAGAAGATGGAAGCCATCATCCCCGCGCTGGCCACGCTCATCGTGTAAACGTTCACGTAGTAGGGGATCAGCCACTGCGAGAGGGCGACGAACCCCCCGAAGACCAGGAAGTAATAGAGGCCGAAACGCCAGACCCGCACCTGCTTGAGCGGTGCGAGGCGTTGGGCCAGAGTCGCGCCCTGGTTGGTCTGAACCGTGCGCGAGTAGGTGAAGAGCCAGAACAGAACCGCGGTGATCGCGAGCCCCACCGCGTAGACCCGCGGCAGGGTGCGCCATCCCTCCAGGCCCGCATCACCGGCGGTGAAGTGCTTCAGGAGTACCGGGGCGCCCATGCTGGTCAGCGCGGCGCCCGCGTTGCCCGCCCCGAAGACGCCGAGGGCAAAACCCTGACGCTTCTTGCTGAACCACACCGAGGTGTAGGCGATCCCCACCGCGAAGGAAGCCCCGGTCAGCCCGAAACCCAGACTCGCGAGGGCGAACTGCCAGTAGCTGTGGGCGATGGAGAGGTACCACATCGGTACCGCGGCGAGGAGCATCAGGATCGTGTAGACGATCCGTCCGCCGTACTTGTCGGTCAGCACCCCGACCGGCAGCCGGGTGATCGAACCGGTGAGAACGGGAATGCCGATCAACCAGCCGATCTGGACCTTGTCCCAGTCGAAAACACCGTTCCCGACCAGGAAGGTCACCAAAACACCGTTGGTCATCCAGCACGCGAAGCATACCGTGAAGGCCAGCGTGTTCATGGCCAGGACGGTCAGGGCTTTTCGGCTTTCGCTCATGTTTCCTCGAGAGAACGTCGGTGGGGGGAGTCGGTCCACGAGGGACCTGGTCAGGGCTGGCGGACGCTACGCCGGTCCCGATTCCAAAGCACCACCTGAGGCTTGCGCCACAAGTAGGGATTGGGGACCACGAGGATGTGAACGAGCCTCGTGAAAGGAAAGAACCCGACGATCAGCCAGGCGTTGACGATGTGCATTTTGATCACCAACGGCAACGCGGCGACTCGTGCGGTTTCGGGGTGCAGAGTGAAAACCGACCACAACCAGGGGGCGGCCGCACCGGAGAACCAGGAGCTGCCCCAGCCGTACATCACCGAGATCATGATGCCCAGCACGATCTGCACCGCGAGCAGGACGTAGAGGATCCAGTCGGCCAGGTTGGTCACCCGCCGCGCCTTCGCGTGCCAGAAGCGGCGCAGCATCACGCTGCCGAGCCCGAAGAGGGCCATCAGCGCCAGCGCCAGCCCGGAGATCTCGAGAACGAAGAGGCGGGCCGGAACCCGGTTCCACCACAACACCGCATCTGGAATCACCAGACCGGCGAAGTGGATCGCGAGCACCCCGAGAATCCCATAGTGAAAGGGAACCGTGCTCCAGAAGTGCTGACGGTTCTCCAGGAATTGGGTAGAGAGGGAAGAAACCGTGAAGGGATGCTTCCGGTAGCGGGCGATCGTCCCCAGGAAGAACAGCGCCAGCGCCAGGTAGGGAATGACTACGAAGAAGAGGGTGTCGTTCATGATGGTTTGCAGCAACCGTTTTCTTTCCCGGCCAGGCGGTTCAGCACCTGGATGGCGGCGTCCACGACCGCCTCGTAGGGGTTCTCTCCGGCGGCCAGACTGACGGCCACCTTCTTCAGGGCCGGAAGCGCGGCGCGGGCAGCGAGTTCCCGCGCCAGTGCGTCCTCGCAGCAGCCGATCAGGGCCAGCAGGTGCGAAATGTGATCGGGGAGTTCACCGTTCTCGGGAATGCCGTACTCGCGCAGCAGCCCCCGCATTCGGATGAGAAAGCTGCCTCGCTCGTAACTCTCCCCGTAGAGGTGCCAACCGACTTCCAGAGCCGCCGATTGGGTGTTGTCGAAGGTCCGGGTATAGAGCTCCTCCAGCTCAGGGTCCCGCTGAGCGGCCAAGAGGGCGCGAAAGGACTCGAGCTTGGGCCCGGCCTCGGGACAGGCGCTCGCCACGGAGGCGCACCACTCCTCGGCCGCCTCGACGAAACCGGGGCAGGGGTAGCTCAACAAACGGGACAACGCAGTGCAGGCCTTGAGGCGCTCTTCCATGCTCAGACTCGCATCGGCGGCTCACGGAAGCCGAAGCCAGTGGATTTCTTGTGCTCGAGCGGATCGCCCAGAGCCTCGATGGCCATCTCACGCTGAGCGGGGGGTAGAACGAAACGGTCCTCGTACGTGGGTAGCGAAGTGAGCTGGTAGATGTCCTCAGCTTGCTCCGCGTTGCAGTCGGCTTCCCGCAGGGCCCGCTCGGAGGCTTCCCGGGTCACGTCGCCGACCGTCAAGTGGCGGCGCATCATCCGCACCGCGTACTGCTTGCGCAGGGCGTAGCGGACCGGCGCGGTGTTCCCGGCGGAGAAAAGATTGGCCATGAACTGCACCGGCACTCGGGCCTGCTCCACTTCGTGGAAGAGTTCCGTGGTCTCCAGGGTGGTCGGGCCCGCGTGGGCACTCGACAGCACCGGAGAGAGCGGCGGCACGTAGAAGAGCATCGGGAAGGTCCGGAATTCGGGGTGGAGAGGCAGCCCCATCCCCCATTCCTTCACGAAGCGGTAGACCGGAGACTTCTGCGCGCAGCGGATCACTCCATCGGGGATCCCATTCCGCTTGGCCGCGGCGATCACTTCGGGATCGTGGGGATCCAGGATCAGGTTGCGCTGTTCCTCGACCAGGCGATCCTCGGGCATGCTCGCCAAGCCCTCGATGCGATCCGCATCGTAGAGGAGGTTGCTGATGTAACGAATTCGGCCCACGCAGGAATGGTGGCAAGCGGGAGCTTGCCCGGTTTCGACGCGCGGGAAACAGAGGATGCACTTCTCCGACTTGCCCGTGGACCAGTTGAAGTAGATCTTCTTGTAGGGGCAGGCGGCGATGCAGGAGCGCCAAGCCCGACAGCGCTTCTGGTTCAGGAGCACGATGCCGTCTTCGCCACGCTTGTAGAGCGCTCCCGAGGGGCAAGAGGCCACACAGGCCGGGTTCAGGCAATGGTTGCACATCCGCGGCAGATAGAAGAACGCCAGGCGCTGGATCTCGAACATCTGCTGGCGGGTTTCCGGCGGCAGTGATTCGAGATTGGGATCGTTCTCGGCATAGACGGGAGAGCCGCCGAGGTCGTCGTCCCAGTTGGGGCCGGCTTCGATGTCGATCGGTTCACCCGTCACCATCGAAACCGGCATCGCGGTGGGTTGATCGATGCCCTCGGGAGCATTGAACAGGTCCTCGTAGCGATAGGTCCAGGGCTCGTAGTAGTCGTCCATGGTGGGCATGGACGGGTTGTGGAAGATATTGGCCACGACTCGGGCCTTTCCGGTACTGCGCAGGCGCAGCTTGCCGTTCTTCAGCTCCCAGCCGCCGTGGTAGCGCTCCTGGTCTTCCCAGCGCGTCGGATAGCCGGTACCCGGCTTGGTCTCGACGTTGTTCCACCACATGTACTCCGTGCCTTCACGGTCGGTCCAGATGTTCTTGCAACTGATGCTGCAAGTGTGACAACCGATGCACTTGTCCAAGTGGAAGAGCATCGAGATCTGCGAGCGGACGTCCATGGTTGTTCCTCTCTGTACTCCTTCTTGTCGCCTACCAGATCAGCTCGGGGAGCTTCCGGACCAGGATGTGGGTGTCCCGGTTGCAACCGGTCGGCCCCCAGTAGTTGAAGTGATAGGTGAACTGGCCGTAACCGCCG
>CAYVRL010000178.1:0-5357 GCA_964454065.1 uncultured Planctomycetales bacterium
ACAATCGGGACCGTCGGCCTGGACGGAGCTCGCGCTCTGCGTCCCGCAGTGGGCGGAGATAGGTCACTCGTAGGTACTCGCGCAGAGCACCGTCGACCACGATGCCCTCGCCATTCTTTCCGGCTCGCCGCTCCCACCATATACGCCGCGCCCCGGTCTCTGTCGTCCGGATACGGCCCCGCAGATGCACATAGAGGCGTACTTGCCCATCCTCGATGACACACCATTCAAGGAACCGGCTCTGCTCTTCCTCAGTTAGATCATCAAGCGTGCACCGAACAACAAGTTCCTCGGAACGCCCAGCGGCAGAGACATGGAAGTCATCTTCATCCAGACGAAGATAGTGATCACCACGAACGCCAAGTGCGAGTCGAATAGCGTCAATGATGGCAGTCTTGCCGGAGTCGTTCTCGCCAACAAGCACATTAATGCCAGGTCGGAGGGTGACTGACAATGGAGCGTCTTCGGGGAAGCACCGAAAGCCACTGGCGAATACATGTCTTATCCACATACCTGCTCTCCGGCGCTCCCTCTACGCATCTTCTGGAGCTGGACTGACCGCTTGTCTATCCGTGTCATCACTGGCTCAACTCGATTCCCCTGTGGAATGCCCTCATTGTTGACAAACCCCAGGATGGATCCTTTTTCTTTGCAACAACAAAGCTGTCCAAGACATGTCCTAGCTCCGGCCCTGTTAGTCCAAAGTGGCGAGCGAGCAAAGAATCCCAAAGTGATGGATCGCCGCTTGCTGGCCGAGAGAGATCGACCAATGGAGAAATCTCATTGTCCCTATACCAGGGAAGCAGAAGAACATTCCATTTGTTGACATTTGAGCTCGTGCTCGCGACACGGAATACATAGTCGATGGTCACGCTGTTTGCCCACGAAGCCCATTCGTCGCGATCGGGTGCATTGGCGAACCATGCAGTCCACAAGCTATGCCCATGTCCTCTTCGGAATGAGACCGGGGCAGCGATCACTGTCCGCTCGTTTGTATCACTTGCAATGGAACGCCAACAAAGGCCATGCTGATAGTCATGGTCCGGAAGGTCTTCGATGCGCATGAATCGTGTGTGATCCCCAGATCGGCGGTCGTCCCAAAGCCAAATGTGCTTCCCCTCCTGCAGTGGTACCCAGCCGGCTTCGAGGAGGCGGTCGAGGGTGGGTTGTTGGGAGGTGTCCTCGCCGGGGGTGAGGAGGCCGAGGCGCTCGAGCTCGGCGCGGGGGGTGAAGAGGTGCGAGTCGTTGGTCATGTCGAACTCGCGTGCGAACTCCACCTGCCAACCATCGTCGATGCGGTCCTGGAGCAGCGGGCGGTTGTGGTAGATCTTCTCGCAGATCTCGATGTCGAGGCGGGAGCGGAACTCCATCAGGGAGCGGGTGCCCGGGGCGAAGTGCTTGATCTGCTCCTTGCGGACCAGGATCTGCGGCGGGGCGGGGCGCTCCCAGTCGGACAGGTCGTGGCGCATGAAGGCGCAGCGCAGGGCCTCGGTGGTGCCGCCCTTCTGGACGATGATCGGGCAGAACTTGAAGCTGCGGTGGATGTCGAAGATCCGCCGGCGGTTCTCGAAGGCGAAGACCCAGTCCCAGCGGGATTCCTCCAGGAACAGGTCGCGCAGCTCGGTCGAGCCCTTGTCGGTGTAGATGCCCGAGGGCACGACGAAACCGAGGCGGCCGCCCTCCCGGCACAGGGAATAGCCCTGCTCGAGGAACAGCTTGTAGAGATTCAAGTCCCCCCCGCCCTGACGGCGGTAGGGATGCGGCGGCGGCAGGACCCTCTCGCGCCGGCCGCGCAACTGCTCCCAGGCCCGGCGGGCCTCGGTGCCGGATTTGCCGCCGGGTAAACGGTCATCCCAGGGCTCGGCGACCGCCTTGACCCAGTTGGACATGGCCTTGAAGCCGGCCCCGTAGGCCTCCCACTGCTCCCGAATGGAGCCATCCCGCTCGAACAGCAGCTTCTGCTGCCCCAGCGCCTCCTGCTTGCCGTAGGTGCGGTAAACCGGATCGAAGTTGCTGAAGAACTCCTGCGAGTTGGGCTTCTGGATGTCCCACGGCGGATTGCCAACCAAGGCATCGAAGCCGGGGCGCTCCTCCCGGCAGAAGACCTCGGGGAATTCGAGCTCCCAGTGGAAGAAACGCCGCTCCCGGGCCAGCGCGGCGGTGCCCTCGGCCAGGAGCTCGGGTTGGTGGTACCAGACCCGAGGGGTGGGCAGGGCCTCGCCGCTCTCCTCGCCGCCCACCGGCCAGAACCACACCGCACACCAGCGGTCGAAGGCGGCGCGCAGCTCCCGCAGATCCGGGTTGCCCTCGATCTCCCGTCGCCAGTGCCGTTCCCGGGCCTCGGGATCGTGAACGGGCAACTTCTGGAGTTCCCTCAAGGCATCGAGGGCCTCTTCGACGACGGCTCGCTTGGGAGCGTCCTGGATCGCGGCGAAGATGTCCGTCTGGACCACCGTGGCACCGAACATGTTCCCCTGAACCGTCCGCCGTGGGGCCTGGGCGATCATTCGCTCCACCTCGCGCTTCATCTCGGGCTTGACGGTCTCCTTGCGGATGGCCTTCAGGCGCTTCCTGGCCTCCTTGGAGCCGCCGACGCGAGCCCAGGCCCGTAAGGGATAGTCCTCGACCTGATCCAGCCAGGCACCCACCAGCGAGTTGCCGCACTTGATGTGGTGGGAGAAGAATTCGAAGGGCAACTCCCGGTCCAGAGTTTCCACCCACAGTGCGACCCGGCACAGCTCCACCGCCAGCGGGTTCAGATCGACTCCGAACAGACAACGCTGGGCGACGAAGCGTTTGGCGCGCCGCTGCGAGCGAGCGGACAGAGCCCCTCCCTCCAGTTCGATGTAGTCGTCCGCGTGGGGGTCGTCGGTGGGCTCGGCGTAGGGGAAACGCCGCGGACGCTCCGGGTCCTCGGCGATGCGAGTTTCGAGCGCCTCGACGTAGGCCGCGGTCAGGAAGCGCAAGGAACCGACCAGAAAGGAACCCGAGCCGCAGGCCGGGTCGCAGACGCGCAGAGCCAGGATCTCCCGCGGTGAGCGCGGGCGACCGTCCTCGTCGTAGCAAAGCGGTTGGAGAGTGCGGCGGACCGTGGGTTCGGCCAAGGCCGGCGGGGTATAGAAAGTGCCCGAGCCCTTACGGGTGCCGCCCCAGCGGACGAGGTAGAACTCGCCCGAGGCATAGACGGACAGCGGCGGGACCAGTTTGGTACCCGTCACCCCGCGCTTGCCCCAGAGGGCGGCCGCCTGGGCGGCCCAGACCCGAACTCGCTCCTGGATGGTGGGTTCGCCTTCCCCTTCCGTTTCGCCGGGGGGAGGCTCCTCCGCTTCGGATTCCGACTCGTCCTTGGCGAGCTTGGTGAAGAGCTTCCGGAGTTCCGCGGGCTCCATCTCGCGCAGCCGCCGGAAGGGGAGATAGGGTTCGGGGCCGAGAGCCAGGCGGACCATGGCCTCGTCCGCCGGAGAAACCCGGCGCAGTTCGTAGTCGAGCAAACCCTCGTAGAGGATCCCGATGTACTCGGTGGAGAGATCCCCGAAATCCACCGGCGCCGGCACCGTGCGGCCGCGGCGACCCTTGCCTAGCCGCAGCTCGGTGTACTTCAAGCCATGGAGCAGCTCCAGCACCTGAAGATCGCTCACCCGCGCGGAAGACGCCTCCAGCCGCGCCAACTCGCGCAGAACCGGGTCTCGGGACTCGGGATCCCCCGGCCGGAAGAGTTCCCCCCCATAGGCCGGAAGTCTCATCCCGCCGAGAGCGGCGCCCCCATGAACCAGGCGGAACAGGGCCAGCAAGCGGCTCCAAGCGCTCCGACGCTCGGCGAGGGCCTCCTTCCCGGTTTCTCGTTGGGCCTGACGAAGCTGGGCCAGCAAACCCTCCACCCCATAGGCATCGTCGTATAGGGCCTCGCCACGGGGAAGCAAGGCCCGGCGCTGGGACTCGGCGAAGAAGAGGACCACCAGCCGCATCACGATGCGAGTGGCGGCCTGGTAGAGAGCCCCCAGTTCGGCATCGGGCGGAACCTGGTCCTGGAGGCCGGCCAGCAGTCGTTCCACCGCCTGCCGGACCTGCTCGCCGAGGCGCCGGGACAACTCACCCTGGCGATGGCGGGACTCCCGCACCGCGTGGTGCAGAGGGAGATCCTCGCCGGGCAGAGCGGTGAGCGCTCGGGTACCGAGCAGGGCAAGGAAACCGCGCAAGGCCGCGGGGGCTTCGTCCCCTTCCCCGAACCAGGAGGCGCTCTCCCACTGCACCCAGGCGTCGGAATCGGCACCAACCCAGAACAGGCGCCACTGGCGGGCATTCGTGTACAAGCCGACGGGACAACCGGTGCGCCGGAGGAGCTGGACGAATTCGGAGGCCCGACGGCGACTGCCGTGGTAACCGAGGCGTTTGCCCGAATCGATTCGAACCAGAAGGGCGGGGCCGTCCCCGTGCCGGAGGACCCGGTCGGGTTGCAAGAGTTTGCCCGAGGCCGTCCGCGCGCAAGCCCAAGGCGGGAGTTCGTTGGCACCCCGTTTCAGGACACTCTCGCCGTGACCGAGCAAGCGCCCGAGTACCCAGTCCACGAAAGGGCGGCGTTGGTCCTCGGGGTCCGCTTCCAGCCGCGTCCATCGACCGCGCAGTTCCCGCAACAACCAGAACTTCGGTTCGGGAAGCGGGGCATTGCGACCGCAAACCGTGTCGAGGAACTCCGGCAGAACCACCGGAGAGAGAACCACCCCGCAGTGCGAGAGTTCGCCCCAGAAGGCGCCTCGATCCCCTGCGACGGTCTTCATCGGACCGGTTCCGGTAAGTAGAGGTCCACCGCGATCGGGGTCAGGGTCAGGCGAGCGAGGGCGAATCGCTGGGGGAGAACTCGGTCGAGGAAACGATCCCGTTCCCTCTCGAGCGCCGCCTTCAGGGGGCTGAAGTCCCGTTTGCGCTGTTCGTCGATTTCGTGGATGCGGCGGTCCAGGTCCTCCCGGATCTCCGGAAGGAGCGTCTGCTCCCGGTTCGCCCGGAGCTTTTCCCTCTCCTTGCGGAGGCGCTGATGGGTGGATTGACGCTCCTGTGCGCGGATTTCCTTCAGACGGGCGGCATAACGCTCCGACTCGCGCTTCTCCTCCCGCTGGAGGGCTCGAGCCATCGCGAGTTCGATGGCCTCCCGCTGTTGCTCCCGTTCGTCGTCCAGGTACTCCCGCAGGAGGCTGGCGAACTCGTCCCAGGCCTCCCGGATCGGGGCGAGAAGCTCGGGTAGGTGTTGCTCCGGCAAGGGCTGGCCCGCAAGCGAGAAGGGCTCGGGAAGGAGATGCCATCGGTCCCCCCGCAGCGCGAAATAGCAGGGCTCCAGAGCGGCCTCGACCGATTCGCGGAGATGG
>CAYVRL010000179.1:0-5335 GCA_964454065.1 uncultured Planctomycetales bacterium
GCCGGGGGATTTCTGTCAGGAATCGGACAGAAATCCCCCGGCATGAGGTGTCAGGTCAGGGGAGGATGTCGACCGGGATGGGGGAGGAGACGAGGCGGAAGAGGGTCGTCGCCGGGTCGTAACTCACCGCCACCGCGTTGAAGGTGTAGCCGATGTGGGCATGGAGACTGCCCGGGGAGCCGAAGAACAGGCAGACCGCATCGCCGTTGGGATCGAGCAGACCGGTATTGGGTCCGGTTTGGCTCCCGACCCCGCCGGTGGCCGCCCACTTGAAGGGATTGAGGTTTCCGTTCAGGCTCTTCTGGAACCACAGGTCGTTGGTGAGCGGGATGCTCACGTTCCCGACCTGGGTCGGACCCGTACCGCTGCGGCTGATCAGCACCGCATACTCGTAGCCGGCCTCGGAGATCGGGAAGTCCACCGTTCCGACGATCACGCCCCCGACGGCGGCGGAGATGTCGCTGCGGTCGGCGGTGAGATAGTCCGAGGAGCGTGAGAACAGATCCCGGAAACCGTTGAAGTCGCCCTGTACCAGGTTGTCGGCGTCACTCGTGAAGACCACCACCTGGCCGTTCTGCGAGATCGACGGGGACTGACTCGCGGCACCCGCCGCGTCCTCGCCGGTGGAGGTGCTGCGCAGGTCCAGGGCATGGATCAAGGTGTTGTAGACCACCACGTCGGCCACGCCGTTCAGGTCGTTGGGAACGAGGTTGTCGGCTTCGGTCAGGAAGGCGACGGTCTGGTTTCCCATCGAGAAGACGGGAGACGTGGAAGCACCGTTGCCTTCGACTCCGTTCGGGGTCTCGCTCAAGCGAGCCATGGTCCCGGCCGTGAAGTCGTAGAGGAAGACGTCCGAAACCCCATTGGTGTCCTGGGGAACCAGGTTCGAAGCTTGGCTCTCGAAGGCGATCATCTCGGAGTGAGCCGCCAGGGAGGGATGTCCACTGGGGCCATCGCCAGCCACGCTGGGACTCATCAGATCAGCGCGAACGTAATCACGCACGAAGACGTCCTGGACTCCGTTCGTATCTCCACTGACCAGGTTGTCGGCCAAGCTGGAGAACGCCACCACGTGACCGCGCTTGGCGATGCTGGGTTGGAAGCTGGGGCCGTTCGCCTCGACACCCGCGAGGGTCTGACTCACCCGCTTGGTGTTCCCCGAGGCGATGGTGTGCAAGAAGATGTCTTGGACCCCATTGCGGTCGCCGACCACGAGGTTGGAGGCCAGACTCTCGAAGACCACCGTGGTCCCGTTCCAGGAGATCCGTGGGTTGCAACTCGGGCCATTCCCTTCCACCGGAACACCGTCGCTTCGCCAGGACCCGACACTGATCCGAGTGGTTTCGCCCGTCTGACGATCATGCAGGAAGACGTCCAACTGACCATTCAGATCACCGGACACCAGATTACTCGCCGCACTCGAGAAAACCACGTAGCGGCCATCGTGGGAGATCGAGGCACCGAGGCTGTCCCCGTTGCCCTCCACGCCGAGGCTGTCCACGCTCACGCGTTCGACGGCACCCGTGGCGCGTTCGACCACGAAGACATCCGCCACCTGATTGGTATCCCCCGGTACGAGGTTGCTGGCGTCACTGGAGAAGGCGACGAAACGGCCATCGGCCGAAATCATCGCATCGAGGACTTGACCATCGCTCTCGACCCCGCCGGGACCGAGATCGATGCGTTCAGTGAACTGCGCGATCCCGTCGGCACCGAAGGTGCCACCGAGATGAGCAGAGGTTTGAGCCGTGAAGGCCGGAGTACACAGCGCCAGAGCGGCGGCCGTGCAAAGGATGGAAAGTCGGTTCATGAGCGAGCTCCGGGGGTTGGCAGGAATCGGTAAGGAGGGGAGGAGGATGGACGTGCGCTTGGAGGGGAAGAGAGGAACCCATGCGACGACTCGCCTGGAGATCCTTCCCCATCGTAAATGCGGTTCCCAATCGTGTAAACGGTCTCGGAGGAGAAAGCGGACCAATCTTTCTGCGGACTTAACGGCGTTCACCCAGGGCAGCGCCCTAGGATCTTTCCCTTGGCTCCGAAGTCCCCTTTCCTCCCGGTCCTCCCCCTCGCGCTGGCCCTCTCCCTGGGGCTCGCCTCCGGCTGCAGCGCTCCTCCGCACGACCCGAAGGGTCTCGACCCATGGTTGCGATCCGGGCTCCCCACCCCGACCCGGGAGTCGGTCCTCCTCTCTCCCGATCATTCTCTCTGGACGGACCGCGGTCCGGCACTGGCGGCAGCCTTGGACCAGGCCGCCAGCGTAGAGATCGCGGAGGTGGCGCGGCTCTTCCAGTCTCCCCTGCCGACTCCGTTGTTGATCGAAACGCGTTCTTCCACCCCGGCGCTGGAGGCCATGAACCTGCGCGGCTACACCGCGGCGAAGCGCCATGTCGTCCTCTTGCTTCCTCTCGACGCATCCGATCCCGAACTGGTCGATTCCTTTCGCAAGGCCCTACGCCATGAACTCGCCCACCTCGCGAGCGAGGATCTCCTCGCGAACGGGCCCACCCCCGCCGATTGGCTCAGCGAAGGGATCGCCCATTACGTGGAGGGAATGCGCTCGGGGCCGAACGGGACCCTTCGACCACCGGCCGCACTCGCCCTGTTGCGGAAGGACCGAGCCCTGCCCCTGGCCGCCGTGCTCGATTGGCACAGCGATGCCCAAGCGCTGTTCCTCGGCCAATCGACCCCTCACCCGGAACTCCGTCGCATGGCCACGGCTTTCCTCGCCTTCTTGCTGGAGAAGGCACCCCCCGAACGGAGTTTTCCCGAACGACTGCTCGCCATCGCCGCCCGCGACCGGCGTTCCCTCCTTACCGAGGAAGCGGCTTTCCGCAAGTGGCTCGCGACCGCCTCCTGAACGATGATGGATTCCCCCCACCAAGAAACCTTCGACATCGAGACCAGTGGCCGCGGGACCATCGAGATCACGGACGGGATCCGCCGGGTGGTGGGCCGTTCTGGCGTGCGATGCGGCATCGCCACGGTGTTCGTCCCTCATTCCAGCGCTTCTCTGATCCTCTGCGAGAACGCCGATCCGCGCGTCCGCCGCGATCTCGAGGGCTGGCTGGCGCGCGCGGTCCCCGACGGCGACCCCCGTTTCCTCCATGACTCCGAAGGGCCGGACGACATGCCCGCCCACGTCCGCACCGTACTCACCACCAGCAGCCTCTGCCTCCCCATCCGTGATGGTGATCTCGCCCTCGGCACCTGGCAGGGAGCCTATCTCTACGAACACCGCACGACCCGCCACCGGCGGCGGGTCAGCGTGACGGTGATCGGGAGGTGAAGGGGGAGCCCGAGGAGGACCGGCCGCCCGTTCCCCGGGAAACGGTCAATCCGGGCGATCCACGAGGAGCAGGGCCGCGCGGCATGCGCCGATGAGCTCTTCGATGCGGTACAGGGTGGAACGATCGCGGGCGTGGCCGATACCCGAATCGCATATCCGGCGAAGCAATCGACCGCGGGCGGAACGGAGGATCTCGATCGCGGTTTCCAGACGTTCCGCCCGCGAGGGGATGGGGCAGGCGGCAAGACCACTATCCGGGCTGAGGGGAAGGAGATGGGGCATCAGGGGGGACTCCAGGGGACACCCGAAGACTACCCCGAAAAGCGCCCGCTTCCAGACCGGATTCCCCTTTCGGGACCTCCGGCCCGATCAGTAGGACCGCAACACCCGGAAGAGCGGAGACTCCTGTCGATAGTCCCCACCCTCGATCATCTCCGCCATCCGGTCCCCCAACCAGGGGTCGCCGAGCGCCCCCAGGGCGAGCACCAGATGGGCGAGCCGGGCCGCGTCCGCGGAACTCGCCACCGGACCCTCCAGACCTTCGGCGACCGCCTTGCACAAGCGCTCATAGACCGGGCCGGAGCGGACCCGAGCCAGGGCGGCTGCGGCGGCGTAGCGGACGTTCGGATTCCGGTCACCGGTCAAGAATCCGGCACAGGCTTCGGCTCCGTCCTCGGTGCCGAGCAGGGCCAGCCCCGTGGCGAGTCCACGACGGGCGTCGGCCTGGGTCGGAGCCTCCACGAGCGCCGACTTCAGGGCGACCTCGGCCCGCTCTCCACCGAGCTTCCCCAGAGCGATGCTCAGATAGCCCGCGAAGTCGGGATCCACTCCCTTCCTGAGCAAGGCCCGAGCCAAGGGATCCACCACCCGGGCATCGCCGAAGAAGGCCAGGCCCAGGGCGAGGGCGCCTCGCAGCCGCTCCTCGTCACGCCGTAAGGGCATGTCTCTCGCGTTCTCGGCTCCCGTCGCCGGGGTCCCCCCGGTGAAGTCGGCGAGCAGGCCATCGACCGCGGCCGCGGTACCCGACAAACCCACCGCAAGGGCCCATGCGGAATGGAGTTGGCGATGGGAACGCACCTCGTCCTTCAGCGCGAGCAAGGCGTGCTGGGCACCCTTCCCTCCGAGCTGCCCCAGCGCCAGGAGACAATCGATCCGAAGCTGGAGATCCCCCCCTTGGGAGTAGCGCGCCGCGAGAGCCGAGACCGCCCCGCGATCGCCCAGGCGACCGAGCGCCAAAGCCGCTGCCCGGGCCAGGTTGCGTTCGGAGGAGCGAAGCTGCGTGATCAGCCAGGGTCGGGCCTCGGTGGCTCCGATCTTGCCGAGCGCCCAGATGATCTGGGCCCGGACCCGAAGCGAGGACCGGGCCGCGGTCTGGGCCAGATCCTCGGCGGAACGAATCAGGAGCGGGACGAGGTTCGCCGACTTCAACAGGCCGACGGCCCATACCGTTGCCAGGAGTTCCGTCTCGGATTCCCCGTAGAGGCGGTCGGCCTTCAGGTCCCTTTCCAGAGCCACCGCGATCAGATTGCGGGCCTCCTTGCGGCCGCTCAAGCCCAGCCCCAGGGCCGCGAAGGCTCGGTCCCCCACCGATGCCCGGTTGTCGGAATACCGCTCTCCGAGCAGCACCAGAGCCCGATCGTCGGCGATCAGACCGAGCCCGAGTAGGGCCGCCTGACGGACCTGGGCAATGGGGTCGTCCATCCCACGCGCCAGGGCGTCGCGACCCGCCACCGCCCCGGTGCGCCCCAGAGCGAGCATGGCCGCTTCGCGGAGTTCGGGAAGCGGCGACGCGGCCGCCCCCAGTAGCACCGGCAAGCCATCCTGGAGGACCCGTTCTCGGCTCAAGGACCAATCCTCGGTCCCATAACGACCGTTCGGAAGGATCGCGGCCGCCCGATCCTCCAGGGGTCCCAGGAGCAGAGAGCCTCGTTCCTGTTCGAACCAGAATTCCCAGCGCTCCCAACCCTCCACCGGAACCGCCCGAGAGTCGGGTTGGGAATCCTTCTCCGAAGCCGAGGCATACTCCCCCCCGGCGACGGCCTCGGCCAG
>CAYVRL010000180.1:0-5334 GCA_964454065.1 uncultured Planctomycetales bacterium
AGGGGACTTCCATGAGCTGGCCGAGCAGGATCTCCAGGGGGCGGTTCAGCACCAGGCCCAGCGAGGACTCGGGGCCGTGGTGACCGAGCAGGATCACGGTCTCTTCGAAATTGGGATCGGTCAGGCCGGGATCGGCCAGCAGGAGGACGCCGGGGCGGAGGATCGCGGCCATGGCTTCAGCGATTTCCCCGCAGGGCGTCGAGAGTGCGCAGGATCTCCGCGCGATGCGGGCTTTCGGGCGCGGCGCGCAGGAATGTCTCCCAAGTCAGGCGCGCGGCCACCGGTCGTCCCGCTTCCATCTGGGCGCTGGCGAGATCGGTGGCCCAGGCGAAGTCGTCGGGGCGGGCGTCGAAGCTCTCTTGCAGCAAGGGGAGGGCCGCGTCGATGCGGCCCAGGAAGGCCAGGCAAGCGCCCTTGCCGTGCTTGGCCTCGAGCAGTTCCGGGACCGCGGCGAGCGCCTTGCCGTACTCGCGCAGGGCTTCCTCGAACTTGGGCTTCGCGGCTTGTCGGTCTTGCTGGTAGAAGAGCCGTTCCCCCTCGGTGGCCAGGCAGGCGGCGAGGCCGAGGTGGGCCTCGGCGATCTCCGGCCAGTGGTCGAGCATGCGCCGGTAGGCGGCCTCGGCGGTGCGCACGTCCCCCTGGACGAAGAGGGCGCTGGCCAGGCCGACGTTGCCGTTCTGGCGGTCGATCACGCTGATGAACCAGCGGTCGGGCGAGATCCGGAGCCCGGCCTGGAAGACGCTCTCGGCCTCGGAAGCGAGCTGGTAGCGTTCCTTCGAGTGCGCCGGGGCGGTCTTGGCCCGATCCAGTAGCACGCGCCCGTATTCGTTGAAGGAGAGCATCGCGTGCGGCGAGGCCCGTCGTGCCCAGTCGAAGAGGCGCGCTTCGTCGTGCCAGGGAAGCAGCGCCAGGGGCAGGGTCACGGCGTTGCCGAGGATGGCGAGGGCGAGCAGCGGCCGACCCAGACGGCGGGTACCGAGCAGAGCCACCGCGAGGAGCACGAAACCGATCGAGGGAAGATAGAGGAAGCGTTCCTCGAAGGGGAACTGCCCGAGGCTGGAAGTCTTCAGGACCGGCGCGAAACAGGCCAACAGCAGCCCCAGCGGGATCAGCAGTCGGGAGCGGCGGCGGAGCAGGATCGACCAGGCGATGCCGCCGCCGAGCAGGATCGCGGCGCCGCTCAAGGCCGGCAGGGCGCGGGCGGGATCGGCGAGGTGGAGATCGATGCGCAGCGGGTGGAAGGGGGCGTGCGGCCAGGGCCAGAACAGGAAACCCAGATCGCGACCGATGACGGCGAGCGAAACTCCGAGGGCTTCCAAGCGTGGCAGCATGAAGTGAGTGAGGACCCGGTCGAAACCGGCGGCCGGGGAGTGGAAGGCCCAGACGCGCAGGCCATACACCGGAAGCATGGCGAGCAGGACGCGCGGGAAGCGGCGATCGCGGAGGAGTTCCAGCGCCAGGAGCAGGAGCGCCGCTCCCAGAGCGCTCTCCTGGGAGAGGACGGCGGGAATCAGCCACACCGCCGCGGCCCCGTTCCGCCCTCGTGCCCGAGCGCAGAAGGAGAGGAGCACGAAGAGGCCCGCGAGCAAATAGGTGGCGGAGGAGGCCCAGGCCACGGCTTCGGCGTGGGCGCCGTGGACCGCGAAGTAGAGCCCCGCGGCGCCGGCGAGCCAGGGGCGCCAGCCGAGGAGCAGGGCCAGGCGGGCGACCAGGGCCGCGCAGGCGGCGTGCAAGGCCAACGACAAGGCATGGAAGGCCCACGGTGCGCCGCCGCCGAGTTTCCAGCACAAGACGAAAGCGACTTGCCCGAGGGGGCGGTAGAAACCCGAGGCGTGGCGCCGCGGATCGGGCACCATTTCCCAGAAGGGGTGGCGGAAGGCCTCCCACAAGGTATTCCAAGCGTGGGTGGCGGGGTTGTCGCGCAGCAGGATCAGGTCGTCGTAGACATAGCCTCCGGCGAGGATCAGGGCGCAGAGCGCGAGCGCCGCGAGGGCGGGCAGCAACAGGGCGAGACGACGAGCGGTCATCGGAGGCGCGCGCCGCGGGGAAGACGGCGGGCTCAGGATACGGCTTCCCCGCGCTACACTCCCGAACGATGGAAGGAAAGGGGCGCCTCCGGCTCGCGGTCCTCTTCGGGGGTCGTTCCGCCGAACACGAGGTCAGCCTGCGCTCGGCGCGGGCGGTCCTGGAGCATCTGGATGGGTCGCGTTTCGAGGCGCGGCCGATCGGGATCACCCGCGAGGGCGGCTGGCTCTCCCCCGAGGACTCCCGCGTTCTGCTCGCGGGGAAGGCCTGCGCGGCCCAGGGCGGGGCTCCGTGGCTGCCCGAGGGCTGCGAGTGCGTGTTCCCGGTCCTGCACGGCCCCTACGGGGAGGACGGCAGCTTGCAGGGCTGGCTGGAGCTCTTGGGAATGCCCTTCGTCGGCAGCGGCAGTGCGGCCTCGGCGGTGGCGATGGACAAGGGCTTGTGCAAACGGGTGCTGCGCGATGGGGGAGTGCCGGTCCTCGATTGGCTCGAGGCCCGCCGCGGCACGGATCCGGCGGAACTGATACCGCGGGTGGCGGCCGGGCCGGGCTTTCCCTGTTTCGTGAAGCCGATGCGCCTGGGATCGAGCGTCGGAATCAGTCGCGTCGCCGATCCCGAGGCGCTGCCCGAAGCGCTGGCGCGGGCCTGGGAACACGATCCCCTGTCCTTGATCGAAGCCGAATGTCGCGGGCGGGAACTGGAAGTCGCGGTCCTGGAGGCGGACCCGCTGCTCGTCGCTCCACCCGGGGAGATTCGTCCCCGGGGCTGGTACGACTACCGCGCCAAGTACGAGGACGCGAGTGCCGAACTGCTGGCCCCCGCCCCGGATCTCTCCGCCGAGAACCTTTCCCGACTTCGCGAACTCGCCGAACGGAGCTTCGCCCTGCTCCGGCTCTCCGGGCTGGCGCGCATCGATTTCTTCCTGCCCGCGGGCGGGGCCCCGCTGGTCAACGAAGTCAACACCCTGCCCGGTTTCACCGCCATCTCCATGTACCCTCGCCTGATGGCCCTGGCCGGGATTTCCTTCACTGAACTCGTTTCCCGGCTCGTGGATCAGGCCCTGTCCACTCGTCGATCCTAGTCCCACCCTCGGGTGGCGTGTCCAGCTCCCTTCTCGACTACCGCGATGGATCGATGTTAGGATCATTGGAGAGGCGAGGAATGAAAATCATTTCTGGAGTGGGTGTCCTGTTCTCGGTTTGCGCCTGGATGCCTGGGGGGATTCTCTCCTGTGAGCGGTCTTCGGCCCCAGCGGATTCCGTTGCGCCACCGTCCTGGCAGGAACAGGAGGCGCAGATCGTGGGCACCGTCCGGCGGACCGACCGGGCCATCCTTCGGGCCCTCCGCCCCAATCTGTTTCCGGAGGATCCGAGTTCGCTACCTCCTGCCTCGGTCGAATGGACCCCGGTTCTACGGGCGCTGATCCCGTGCCTGAAGGATTTCCTTTCCCCGGGAACCGAAATCCACGATTCCGAGCTGAGCCAGAGGATGGCTCTGATCGCCCTCGCCATGGAGTACTACGGACCCGTCTTCGTTCCCAGGATGCACGAGGACCTTCGGATCGCCCAGGTCTTCCAAGCCAAGGGAGATCTGGTCCCTCCCGGAAGGACGACGATCGCGGTGGAAGTCCATGTCCCGTTCTCCGCGGATGATGCCTACCTCCTTTTTCTCCAGCAGACGAAGAGCGGAAAGTGGGTCTACTCCCAGATGCCAATGCCCTTGAAATCCCTGGATCTCGCGATTGCTCGAGATTTCGTGGCGCGAAGGAAGGAGTTGGCGGGAATCTTTCCCCCAGGCTTTCTGTCCGAGGAGAATTTTCCGGAATCTCTTTGGAGTGGATGGATCGAACTCCTTCAGTCCCAAAGGACTGAATCGGAGTTCCGCGCGGATTGCCGCGCCGTTTCGCGAGGGGGCGAGAAGATCTCTTTCCGTGCCCGCTGGGTGGCCGGTAGCTGGCGTTACACCCTTCTCCCTCCCACGGAAAGAGGGAGGAAATGAGGGAAGGGATCAGAAAGCCATCTTGAGGCAGAAGACGGAGCCGCCGGACTTGCGGAATTCCGCGGTCTCGAGGGGGATCGGGAGGAAGCCACGGGCGCGCAGGGCGGCGGTGGCTTGGGGACAATCCGCTTGGATCAACACGTGCTCCCCGTCGGGGCAGTGGGCGTTGGCGGCGAAGCGCAGGGCCTCCTCGATCGAGAGGGGGATGGCGTCCTCGAAGGCGGCGCGCAGGAGGGCGCGACCGGCCCGATCGAAGGCTTCCGGGACGTAGAGGGCGGTCTTCTCGTCGAGCGGGGCGAGGGCGGTGTCGAGGTGGTAGAAGCGCGGGTCCTCCAGTCGGTAGAGGAGGATCTCGAGTTCGGGATGCGCCGCGGCCAGGGCCTCCCAGGCGCGGGCGTCGCTGCGCGGACCCACCCCGGCGTGGATCAGGAAGCGGCGGGGATGCAGCACCCCGTCTCCGCAGCCCTCGAAACGCGGGACCTGCGGTGGCATCGTTCGGATCGGCAGACCCCGTTCACGGAAGAAGGCTTCGTGCAGGGGGACCTCGCCCGCGCGGGAGGGGTGGGCCATCCTCGCCAGCCAGATCTCTTCCCCCTTTTCCGGGAGCGGAAGTGCCAGACTGGGATTGGCGGTGAAGCACAGATCGGGGAGCTCGGGCCGGGCGGGGAGCACGTGGACCTCGACCCCGAGTGCTCGGTAGGCCGCCGCCAGCGCCTCCCATTCCTGGCGGGCGGCGCTCGGATCGATCCGTTGGAGCCGCCCCGAGGCATCCCGCATGTGGACGTTGATGGCCTCGGCGACCTGGAAGGCCCCCGGATCCCCGAGCAGCACCCGCCGCAAGCCCTCCACCCGCGGCAGATCCTCGACCCGCCGTTTCCACTGTTCCAACTTGGCGTAAGTTCCCATCCCTTCCCCTTTAATCCATGGAAGTCCTCGATTCACCCCCAAGGCCCTGGCTCGCCATGGACCGAGGCGGTTAGGATGGGGAGGTGCCGTCCATTCCGTCGGTAATCCTTTCCCTTGCTCGCCGGGAACTGTGGAAGTATGTCCACTGTCGAGCAGACTTCGAGGACCTCCTCCAGGAGTTCAGCATCATCTGGCTTCGACAGGAAAACCCATCTTCCTTGCGGCCCCCTTGGGTCGTGGTGACGGTAAGACACATCGCACTGCACCATCAACGACGGAATCGGAGGCGGAGAACATTGCCCCTGATGCCCGATTTCCTCGGAAAGGATGCCAGGCTTCCATCCCATGCGGGGGGGGGGGGGAAGAGAATCTGACCTGTCTCCCCGAGACCCGCAGAGCGCCGGG
>CAYVRL010000181.1:0-5317 GCA_964454065.1 uncultured Planctomycetales bacterium
GCTCCGGTCAGGAACAGCCCCCCCGGCCGCAGGAAACGGGTCGCCTTGCGAACGGCTTCCTCCATCAGGCGGCGAGCGTCGCGGGCCGGCCAACGGTAGGGCTCGGCACTCTCGCGGCTGGGGATCCGCAACTCCCCCTCGGCAGCGGGATCCAAGGTCGGCAGGAGGAACATGGTCTCGGCCCAGATCAGCAGATCGGGAGGCGCCTGCCCTCGCTCCCGTTCCTCCCGGGCCAGACGATAGTGTTCCTCCAGGAGGGCGAAGCGACCCCCGTTCCGACTCTTCTCCTCGATGCCCACCGCGGGCTGCACCGCCCAGCAACGCACCGTCCCCAGACTCCGCGGACTCGGGATCGCCAGGGTGCCGAGGGCGGCCCCCAGCCAGCAGAGGGGTGCCACCGCAAGCGCCGTCCGGGAGCGCGGCCGCCGCCAGCAGAGGGGCCAGGCGGCGGCGAGGAGCACCAGCACCCCCAGCCCGGCCTCGCCGACCACCCCGGAGAGCGGCAGCATTCCGGGCAGACCCGCCAGGCCCGCCGCGAAACCGGACCAGGGCACTCCCCCCATCGGGAAGACCGCGCGCAACCACTCCCCGGCTCCGATCGCGAGCGGGGCGGCCAGGCCCGCGGGCAGGCGAGGCCGCAGGCGACGGTAGAGCACCCCCTCCAACACCCAGACCAGGCCCAGGATGGGCGCGGGCCCGAGCGGGAGGAGGAACTGCGTGTGGGCCAGGAAGGAGAAACTCCAGGCCCAGAAGAGGATTCCTCCGGCCCAGTCCATCCACCAGCGGGCCCCGCGCTCCCAGGCCGCCACCCGGGGAAGCAGCGAGGCGAAGACGAGCAGGGCCAGCGGCCCCGAGCCCCCCCAGCCCGGCAGCGCCCCCGCCCGCAAGGCCGCGGCGACCAGGATCAGGAACAGGTCCTTCATCCCAGGCGCAGGAAACGCACTGGGTCACCGGCGGTGAGCGCGGAATGGGGAGGAAGCTCCAGCAGGGCGTCCGCCTGGGCCAGAGAGGTCCAGTCCCCGGAACCGGCTTCCGGGCGCGGAGTGATCCGCGGAGGGCCGTCCGGTCCTTGCTCCAGGGAAGCGGGCAGATACCGCCAGCGGCCCTTGGAGCGCGCCGCGTCGCCGAGGATGCCGGGCTCCATGCCGCGAGGACCCGTGGCTCGGAGGCCCCCGAGGACGTCCAGCAAGGGCAAGCCGAAGAGTTCCAGGATCACGAAGGAGGAGACCGGGTTGCCGGGGAGCCCGAGCGCCCAGCGGCCCTCCCGCCGCCCCGCCCAAACCGGTTTCCCGGGCTGGATCGCCACCCCATGGAAGAGGCACTCCAATCCGTGGGCGGCGAAGACTCCGGGGAGGTGGTCCTTCTCCCCCATGCTGACCCCGCCCATCGTGACCACCAGATCCGCTCGCTCCCAGGCCTCGCCGAATGCGGCCCGCAGTTCCTCGGGGCGGTCCGGGACCCAGCGATGGAGGACCACCTCGGCCCCGGCGCGGCGCAGTTGGACGGTCGTCGCCAAACGGTTCGAATCCCGAACCTGATGGACCTCCGGAGTCTCCACCCAGGGCACGACCTCGTCGCCGGTGGAGAGGATGGCGACCCGGGGACGGGGACGCACCCGCAGCGGATCCCGGCCGCAGGCCGCGGCCGCGGCCAGATCTCCGCAAGAGAGACGCCGCCCCGGAGCCAGGAGCCGTCTTCCGGCCTCCCCCATTTCCCCCGCCGCCCGGACGTGTTGCCCGGCGGTCGGCGGAGACTCCAGCAGCACGGAATCCCCCTCCCGGCGGGTCCGCTCCACCGGCACCACCGCGTCGGCGCCGGGAGGCACGGTGCCGCCCGTCATCACCGCCACCGCCTCGCCGGGACCGACCGCCAGGGGATCCGGGCTCCCGGCATGGACCGTGCCGCGCACGTGCCGCGGCACGCCGCCATCGGCGCTGCGCAGCGCGTAACCATCCATCGCCGAACGAGGGACCGGAGGCTCGGCCCGATCCATCCGCACTTCCTCGGCGAGGATCCGGCCCAGGGCCTCCTCCAGGGGGATCTCCTCCGCGTCGCGCTCGAGGCGGGTGGCGGCCTCGAGCAGTCGATCCAAGGCCTCTCCCGGAGGCAGGAGCGGACGATCGTGCAAGCGGGTGGCTCGGGTCGCGGCGTTCATGCGGCCCATCTTCCGCGTAAGTTTCCCATAATGGAAGGTCCAGGATCGCGTAGGGCGCTCCATTGCGTCCTCTCGACGATGAAATTCCCCCCCCCGTTGCTCACCCTCGCCCTCCTTGCCCCTGGAGCCTGTTTCCAAGGGGTCGCCGGCCCGGAAGCCGCGACCGCGACCGAACCGGAGGCGGCGCGGATTCGGGTGCGCGTGGTGCCGGTGCTTCGGCGTTCCATCGAACGGAGCCTCGAGGCCACCGCCGACGTGGTCTCCCTGGACGTGGTGGATCTCTTCCCGGAACGGAGCGAACCCGTGGTGAAGATCCTGGTCGAAGAAGGGGACCCGGTCCAACCGGGACAGCTCCTCGCCCAACTCCGTGACGAAGTCGAGGAGCTCGCGGTCTCGGACGCGGAGGTCAAGCTGAGCGAAGCCAAGAACGCGCTGGAGCAGGCCCGGACCGACCATCAACGCGATCTTTCGCTGATGGATCGCGCACAGGATTCACCGACCGCGTTGATCTCCGAACGCGAGCTGGAAACCAGCCGCATGACCCTGGTCACCGCGCAGACCAACTACGAGGCCGCCAAGGTGAGCCTGGAGCGGGCGCGGATCGAACTCCGGCAGACCGAACTGCGTTCCCCGATCGCGGGCACCGTCGCTCTCCGCGACATCTCCCTGGGCGACATGGCCAACCCTTCCTCCCGCGCTTTCCAGATCGTGGACGCCAGTCACCCCAAGGCGGTCTTCTTCCGTCCACAGCGGGAACTCGCCCTGCTCCGCGTGGGCCAGGAACTGGAGGCGCGCAGCGAAGCCTTGCCCGGAGTGGTGCTGCGGGGACGGATCGAACGCATCGCCCCGACCGTGGATCAGACCAGCGGCACGGTCAAGATCACCGCGGCCCTGGATCCGGGTTCCGTACCGATTCCGATCGGCATCCTGGTCACGCTGCGCCTGGTCCTCGACCGCCACCCCGACGCGCTGCTGGTCCCCAAGAAGGCGGTGATCCGCGAGAGCGACGGCACGCACGTCTTCGTGGTGCGCGACGGCCGCGCCCATCGCGTGGACTTCCAGCCCGGTTTCGAGGAAGCCGAGGACCTGGAGGTCCTGCCCTGCGACCTGCGCGCCGACGATCGGGTGGTGGTGGTCGGCGGCGACCGTTTGAGTGACGGCGACCCGGTGGAACTCGCGGACACCGAATGAGCCGCGGCACGGGCTTGCTCGAGCTCGGCGTGCGCCGCCCGGTGGGCATGCTGATGGTCGTCGTGGCCGCGGTGGTCTTCGGCTTCGTGTCGCTCGGCAAACTGCCCTTCGACCTGCTGCCGGACGTGGACTACCCCTCCCTCACCGTGCGCACCCGTTACCCCGGGGCCGCGCCGCTCGATCTGGAGGAGCGGGTCACCGAGCGCCTGGAGGACGCGCTCTCCACCGTCGGCGGCGTGGTCCGGATGAGCAGTTCCTCCCGGGCCGAGGTCAGCGAGATCCTGCTGGAGTTCGAATGGGGAGCCAAGCTCCCCTTCCTGGTCCAGGACGTGCGGGAACGCCTCGACCGGGTCTTCCTCCCCCCCGGCGCGGAGCGGCCGCTGATCCTCCGTTACGACCCCAGCCTGGATCCGGTGCTGCGTATCGCGGTGGCGGGCGGCGACGACCTGGTGCGCCTACGCGACCTCGCCGAACACGAAATCGAACGTGAGCTGGAGGGCCTTCCCGGAGTGGCCGCGGTCAAGGTACGCGGCGGACTGGAGGACGAGATCCAGGTGCGCCTGGATCCCCGGCGTCTGGCCGCCTTCCGTCTCACCCCGGAGTTCGTACGGCAACGCCTGCAAGACGAGAACCTCAACGTCCCGGGAGGCAAGATCGAAGAGGGATCGGTGGAGTACGTGGTGCGGACTCTGAACGAGTTCCGCAGCCTGGAGGAGATCGAGGACCTCCCCCTGATCCAGCGCGGCGGGACTTCGGTGAAGCTGCGCGAACTCGCCAAGGTGGTTCGCTCCCACAAGGACCGCGACGTGATCCTCCGGGTCGGGGGCGAGGAAGCGGTGGAAGTGGACGTCTATCGAGAGGCGGGCGCCAACCTGGTGGACGTCGCCGACACCGTGCGCGAGCGGCTCTTCGGCAAGGCCCAGACCAAGGGGAAAGGACGAGCGGACGAGGAACCGAAGGGACCGCTGCCGCTCGCCGAGGTCTTGCCCACCGATCTGGAACTCAGCGTCCTCAGCGATCAATCCCTGTTCGTGCGCGGCGCCATCGACGACGTGCGCAGCGCGGCCCTGATCGGCGGACTGCTGGCGATCCTGGTCTGCTACCTGTTCCTGCGCCAACTCGCGGTCACCGCGATCATCGGCCTCGCGATTCCGATCTCGGTGATCGCCACCTTCGGCGCCATGTACCTCGCCGGGGTGAGCTTGAACGTGATGTCGCTGGGCGGCCTGGCCCTCGGCATCGGGATGCTGGTGGACAACACCATCGTGGTGATGGAGTCGATCAGCCGTTGCCGGGAGGAAGGGGATCCGCCTTTCGCGGGCGCCCTGCGCGGGGTGCGGGAGGTCGGTTCCGCGGTCAGCGCCTCGACCCTGACCACGATCGCGGTCTTCGCTCCCATCGTCTTCGTGGAGGGCATCGCCGGGCAGATCTTCGGCGATCAATCCCTGACCGTGGTCGCCTCCCTGCTGCTCTCGTTGGCGGTGGCGCTCTTCTTCATTCCCGGTCTCGCGGCGCGGATGGAACTGGGCGAATCCCAGCCGGACCGGACCTCGGCAACGCCCGCGCGAGCCCCCGCTCGACTTCCCCGATTCGGGGACCGTTTCCGCGCCGGTCCGTTTCGCGATCTACGCGTGGCGCGACCGCTCTGGCTGTGGATCCCGCTCTCGGCCGCGGGGCTGGCCCTCGCCGCTTGGGCGGGCCTCCACGCCCGCCAACTGCTCGCGTCCTTCCCCGAGTCGGGCGCCCCCCGGGGCGCGGACGGGGAACTCCCCAAGGAAGTCGAGGGCGCGGTCGCGGGCTGGCGACTGCTGGCGAGCGTGGGCCTGATTCCGCTCCTGTGGTTCCTCGGCGAAGCCCTGTTCGTGGTCCTGGGAAGACTCGCGAGCGAGGTCCTGGCGCTCGTGACCTCGCTCCTGCGCGGCCTGCTGCTGGCGGTCTTCGCTCCCCTGTGGTTGCTCCTCCAACCCCTGG
>CAYVRL010000182.1:0-5312 GCA_964454065.1 uncultured Planctomycetales bacterium
GAGCGAGCGCAACAAAGCCAGGGGCGGCGAGGACCGGTGGGGGTGGCTCAAGGAGAGGGGGGGAAGCACCCGAAACAAGGCCATGGAGTCCCCCGCCCTCCGCAGCCTCAAGCGGCGTCTGCTCGCTCTGTGGGTTCCCGCGGATGATGCCCAAACCTACGAAGAATACCGGGAACAACGGTGGCGGGTGACCGGCACCCTCGGTTTCTTCGCGGAGGCCGCTGGAGTCCTGGCGCTCTGTCTGGTCGCCTGGTCCTTGGAAGCGACGAGTCTCGACCTTCCCGTGGGAACGGTGGGGTGGACCGGCCTCCTCACCATGGCCGCCCTGGCCCCGATCAACTACGCCTTGGTCCGCGGACGACTCTCCGCTCGAACCTCGGTACCCATCACCTTCGCCCTCTTCACCATTTGGTTGGGGTTCAGTAGTGGCCTCCTGGACCAGCGCCTGGGGAAACCCGAGTTCCTGATCCTCGGATTCCTGATGGTCGCGGCCTGGAGTGCCTATGCGGACCACCCCCTCCGTACCTCCTTGCGGGTGGTGGCGACTGCCGCTCTCTTCCTTCTCGTCTGGGGCCTTGCCGCGAACTCCTTGGTCGCCCGGACCGACGTCACCGTCTTCGGGACCACGATGATCTTGGGAGGGATGATCCTTGCGAGCTTCGGTTCCTTCGGGCTGGAAAGTTCTCTCCGCCATGCCTTCGAGTTGAACCGGGCCCTGGACGAAGCCTTGGATCAGGCGCGGGCCGCGACCAAGGCGAAGAGTCAATTCCTCGCCAGCATGAGCCATGAGATCCGAACCCCGATGAATGGGGTCATCGGGATGACCAGCCTTCTGCTCTCCACCAAACTGGACGAGGAGCAACAGAGCTACGTGCGTACGATCCGAGAGAGCGGGGATGCGCTGTTGACGATCCTGAACGACATCCTCGATCACGCCAAGATCGAGGCGGGGAAATTGACCCTCGAGCAGATCGAATTCCAACCGCGGGAGTTGGTCCGTGGAGTGGCCGAAATGCTGGCCCCGATGGCTCAGGCGAAAGGCTTGGAAGTCATTTTCAACGTCGAGCCAGAGGTCCCGGAGAAGGTGATCGGGGACCCCAATCGCTTGCGGCAGGTTTTGATCAACATTTTTGGGAATTCGATCAAATTCACGGACAAGGGTGAAATCGGGCTACGCGTGAGCATGCGGGGCATGAGTGCGAAACGGGTGGCTTTGCGTTTCGAAATCCGTGATACCGGAATCGGCATGAGCGCGGAGCAACAGAAGAAGCTGTTCCAACCCTTCGTACAAGCGGACAGCTCCACGACCCGCCGTTTCGGGGGCACGGGTCTGGGTTTGACGATCTCCAACCAGCTCGTGGAAATGATGGAAGGTTCTTTCACCGTTCACTCCGCACCGGGGAAGGGCACCAGCTTTTCCTTCGTCGTCTGGCTGGGACGGGCCAAGGAGGAGGAATCCCATACCGAACCGCGAGAGCTTGCGGGAGAACGGGTGCTGGTCGTGGACGACTGCGCCACCAACCGGGCCTTGCTCGCCGCGATCTTCGATCGCTGGGGAATCGAATCGGTGCTGGCGGGCAGCGCGGAGGAAGCGATTCGAATCCTCGAGGAGAATGGCTGGGAGGGCTTCGATTGCGCGGTCCTGGACCAGATGATGCCGGGACGGAGCGGTTTGGACCTCTGCCGCGAGATCCGGAAACACGAAAAGGCCTCCCAACTCCCCGTGGCCATCCTGACCAGCATGGGGGCCGTGGGTAACCGAAAGGAGGCGCTGGCTGCGGGGGCGAACGCCTATTTGAACAAACCCGTCAACGAGGAGGATCTTGCCAACTGTCTCCTCGACCTCTCCGTGCACCGCCGGGGTTCGGACCATCCCGCTCCCCTTCCTCGAGGGAAGCAGGAACGGTTCGATCCCAATGCCCCGCTGGGGCGTGAGGCCGCCCATGGCGTGCCGAGTCCCTCTTCCGATCCCCAAGCACTCGAGCTGGATTCCTGCCGCCCGGTTCTCGTCGCCGAGGACAACCGGGTCAATCAGATGCTGATCAAGAGGATGCTCGGGCGGCTGGGGATTTCCTTCACCCTCGTGGAGAATGGCGAAGAAGCGGTCCAGGCCGTGACCACGGCCCAGCCTCCTTACGCCTTGGTCCTGATGGACTGCCAAATGCCCGTCATGGATGGCCTCCAGGCCACGCGACGGATCCGGGAACGGGAGGCGGAGGGAAAGAACGGCCATCTCCCGATCATCGCCCTGACCGCCAACGCCATGCCCGGTGACCGCGAACGGGTCCTCGAATGCGGAATGGACGACTATCTCTCCAAACCCTTCGACCTCGACCAGCTCCGTGCCATCCTCACCAAGTGGCTCCCCACCTTCTCCGAAACCTGACACTTCGTGCCGGGTGACTTCTGTCAGGTTTCGGGAAGAAAATCCCCGGCACGAAGTTAGGCTAAGGGCGATGTCGGAGATTCCCACCCTTGCTTCATCCAAGCTCGTCCGCGTCATCCGAGAGGGGATCACGGAGGAGCTGTTCCTCGCCGAGGCCAACCCGATCTGGGCGCGGCTGAGGGAGCTGGAAACCGAATTGTGGCTGGACACGGGGGACCTGGATCAGGCCGCGGCTCTGTGGAGCGCCGAGTTCACGGCCCTGACCACGAACAACTCCTTACTGAATCGAGAGATCCAGAAAGGACTCTACGACGAGTGGATTCCCCGCGCCGCCGAAGCCGCCTACGCGGACGACCCGAATCTCGCGGGCCCGGATCTTCTCTTGGAGGTCGCTTTCGCCCTGAACGCCCGGCACGGTTTACGCCTGCACGAACGTTTCGGAGCCTTCGTCTCGGTGGAACTCCACACCGATCTCGCCCATGACGTGGAACGTTCGGTCGCTTTTGGGCGCCGGTACGCGGCCCTCTGTGACCACTTCATCGTCAAGGTACCGCTCACTCCCGCAGGTCTGATCGCGGCCCGCCGACTCGAGGACGAGGGGATCGCCGTCAACTTCACCCTGGGGTTTTCCGCGCGAGAGAATCACCTGATCGCCCGTTTCGCACGGCCCTCCTGGGTGAACGTCTTCCTGGGCCGCCTGAACGCCTACATCGTCGCGGAAAAGCTCGGAGACGGGCAATGGGTCGGCGAGCGCGCGACCCTCGCCAGCCAGGCGACGCTGCGAGAACTGCGGGCGCAAGGCCTTACCGGCACCCGGCAAATCGCCGCGTCCATGCGCGCTGGGGAACAAGTCGCCACCCTCGCGGGTCTGGACGTGTACACCATGCCTTGCGCGGTGGCCGAGGCCTTCCTCGCTTCCGCCCC
This sequence comes from uncultured Planctomycetales bacterium, assembly GCA_964454065.1. Classification (GTDB taxonomy): domain Bacteria; phylum Planctomycetota; class UBA1135; order UBA1135; family UBA1135; genus CAYVRL01. Next base: position 3,311 of record CAYVRL010000182.1, read on the forward strand.
GGACCCCGCGGATCTGGCCGACCGAACCGGCGAGGACTATCGACCTCGATGGGCGGAAGGCGTGGACCCCGTGGCCGAGGGTTTGGAAGACCTCTGGAAGGTCGAGGACGACCTTCGGGCCGCCGCCAACCGCCTCGCCGAATTGGACCCCATGACCATCAAGCCCGAAGACCTCAGGGCTTTGCTTCACGAATACGGACAGGGATCCCTTTTCCCCGAACTCCGCCCCTCCGAAGCGGAAGCCCTCGCCGCGGAGGGCAAACTGCCCAAACGCGCGCGGTGGATGGACTCGATCGCTCATGGTCGTTGCGGCCTCGACGCCCTCTTCACCATGGCCGGGCTGGCGGCCTTCGCCAAGGATCAAGCCGCCCTCGATGCCCGCATCCTCGATCATTTGGGCTGAAACCGAAAAACCTGGGGCTCCAGCCGGGCGAGATCAGGTCTTGTGCCGAACGATCTCTCCCTCGACCATGTAGATCAAGTCTTCCGCCACGTTGGTAGCGAGGTCCGCGATCCGCTCGACGTTGCGCACCACCCCGACCCAGCGTAGCAACGGATCCACGTGCTCGGTGACCGCGTTCTTCAAACGGTTCTCCAGATCCTGAATGATTCGACGATCCAGTGCATCGACCGCGTCATCCTCCTCGAGGACGGAACGGGCGATTTCCGTATCCCTTCCGATCAAGGAATGAATGGCTTGACGAACCATTCCCCGGGCACGGGTGGTCATCTCCTCGAAACCCTTGGGGGGCTCGACCGGGGCGTGCTTCTCGAAATCCAGAGTTCGCTTGGCGATGTTCGAAGCGATGTCGGCGATCCGCTCCAGATCGTTGTCGATCTTGATGACCGCGATCAGGAAACGCAGATCCCCCGCGACCGGAGTGTGCAAAGCGAGGATCTTGAGCGCTTCCTCCTCGATCTGGACTTCCATCTCGTCGATGGCATCGTCTCCCTCGACCACGCGCCGGGCTCGTTCCGCATCCCGCGCCAGAATGGCACCCAGCGCCCCGGACAGAGCATCCTCGACCGCGGCGGTGAGGCGCAGCACATTGTCGGAAAGCCGCTGCAGATCTCGTGCGAAGTGCTTGTTCATTTCAACCAAACCTCCCGGTGATGTATTCCTCGGTCTCCCGACGGGTGGGACGAGTGAAAACGGTCTCCGTCTCTCCGATTTCGATGACCCTTCCCTTCAGGAAGAAGGCCGTCCGTTCACTCACCCGCGCGGCCTGTTGCATGTTGTGAGTGACGATCACGATCGTGTAGTCACCCCTCAGTTCGAAAATCAGATCCTCGATCTTGGCCGTGGCATTCGGATCCAAGGCCGAAGCGGGCTCGTCCAGCAACAGGATCTCCGGCTCGTTGGCGAGGGCCCGCGCGATGCACAAGCGCTGCTGCTGACCACCCGAGAGATCCAACGCGGAGGAATCCAGGCGATCCGCGACTTCCTCCCACAGCGCCGCGCCGCGCAAACAACGCTCCACCAGCTCCTCCAGCTCGCTTCGCGAGGGTTTGGAATGCAGGCGCGGGCCAAAGGCGACATTGTCCCGGATGGACATGGGAAAGGGATTCGGCCGTTGGAAAACCATTCCCACCCGGCGACGCAGATCCTCGACGTTGACGTCCGGAGAGTGGATCTCCTTCCCATCGAGCAGGATGTGCCCCGAAGGACGTGCCCCGGGGATGGTGTCGTTCATCCGGTTCAAGCAACGTAGGAAAGTGGACTTCCCACACCCGGATGGGCCGATCAGGGAAAGGACTTCCCCCCGGTGGACCTGCAGGTCCACCCCCCAAAGGGCCTGTACGTCTCCGTAGTGGAAATCCAGGTCCCGGACCTCCAGCACCAGCTCGGAGGCGGATTCGCGAGGGAAACGGCGTTCCGCGAAGTCCGCGGCGATCCTACCCAGAGCGGTTTCGGTTTCTCGATTGGTGACCATCAGTTGCGATTCCCGAGACTCCTTCGCACCCGGGAACGGACCCGGATCGGGGACCCGCCCAAAAACCA
>CAYVRL010000183.1:0-5288 GCA_964454065.1 uncultured Planctomycetales bacterium
GTTCGACGACCGTGAATGGGAGCCGTTGGCACCCGCCACAGGTGGAAGCCATCGTGGAGGAGTTGGCGAGCCTCGCTCAACGGGGATTCGACGGCAACGTCGGGGTCGTAACCCCCTTCCGGGAGCAGGCCAAGCGAATTCGCGATGCGGCCTACCGCCGCCTCGGCCCGAAGCGCCTGGGATCCTGGGCCTTCGTCGCGGACACCGCCGACGGTTTCCAGGGTGGCGAGAAGGACGTCATCCTATTTGGCTTGGTTGGAGGCGGGGACGGAGAGAATGCAACCCCGCATTTCTACAAGCGAGACCTGAATCGCTTCAACGTTGCGGTCAGCCGGGCGAAGCTGTTGCTCCACGTCTTCGGCGACCTCAACTGGGCCAAGAGTTGCGGCATCCCAGTGTTGCAGCATCTCGCCGCTGCGGCGGATGGTTGCCACGAGACGCGGGAGGAGGAAGTGCGGTGGGACCTCGTCGGGCCAGTCTGGGAGCCCAAGCTGGCCGAGGCCCTGCATCAGGCTGGAATCGAGTACCGTCAGCAGTACCCAACCTGCGGATTCTACCTCGACTTCGCCCTTTTCCCACAAGACGGTAAGAAGCTGAATGTAGAGGTGGATGGCGAGACCTACCATAGGGATCGGGATGGGAATCCGTGCGCCGAGGATCTCCGAAGGGATCTGATCCTCCGTGCCAACGGCTGGAACGTCCAGCGCTTCTGGGTTTACGAACTCCGTGAGGACATGAATCGATGCATGCACCGGATCAAGGAATTGATGAAGAAACTGTGACGAGTCCCGCTGGGACGGAGGCCGTCGAACTCCCCATACCCTGGAGATTCGTATTGGGCATGGTCGCCTTGGGTGTCTTCGCGGTCTTCGGCCAGTTCGCCAGCCTGCGCGCGCTCGTCGGCTTCAGCCACGAGAAGACCCGCTGGGAAGCGACCCAGGAAGCGCGCGACCACGGCAGGGCCGAGCTGGACGAACTGCAGGAACGCCTGTCGGCTTCGCGCGCCGCGGCGGCGAGCGCCGTCTCGGAGCGTGAGCAGGCCGAGGGGGATCTGGCTTCAGCCCAGGCGGAGCTCCACGCCACCCGTAGCCGCCTCGCCGAAGCACAACGCAAGGAGGCGGAGGCACAGGCGGCCACCACGAAGCTCCTGAGTGAAATGGGCGGAGCGAGGGCCACCATCGGAGACCTCGAGGGGAAGCGGTCCCAGCTCCTCCAAACCCTGCAGGAGCTGGGCGGCCAGGAGTCCGACCTGCTCGCCCGTGTGGACGCCGCGAAGGCGGATCTGGGACGCCTTCAGGCTAGCCTCGCACAACGCCGCTCCGACCTCGGGACAACCCGCAAGGACCTTGCTCAGGCCCAGCAGTCCCTTCTCGACACGAACCGCCAGCTCGCGGAGGTCCAGCCCGATCTTCGGAAAGCGAGGGACCTCGTTAGCGAGGCGGAGACACTGCGCGCCTCCATCACCACGTTGCGGAGCGAGGAGTCCACTCTTCGGTCAAGTACTACCTCTCTGGAGAACCGGAAGGCGTCCCTGGCAAGCCAACTCAAGGATCTCTCCGGTGAGCGCGACGCCCTCCGCCAGGAGGTCCAGGATTCCCAGTCTTCCCGACGCAGCCTGGAACAACAGGTAGCTGCTCTGAATCGGGAGGAGGCGAAGCTCTCCTCCAAGGAGGAAGCAACTCGCAAGGATGAGACCCGCCTCGCGGCCGCCGTCCGTGACCTCGAGGCAGACGAGCTCACCTTGAAGAACTCAATCGCAAGTCTGGAAAAGCAACTGGCCGGGCGTCAGGCGGAGGTTGCCGTCCTCGAGCAACGCAAGGCCGACCTCGCGGCCCGAACGACCCGGGTCCAGGAACTCGAGACCCGGGAGGCCGAGCTCCGATCGCAGATCCAAGAGCTCGAAGGTCAACGCTCGGAACTCGGACGGAGCCTCGCAGCGACCCTGGAGCAGAGCCGGGCAGCACAGTCGAAACTGTCCTCGACCCTCCTGCTTGTCGCGGAGCGGCTCGCCTCCCTTCTCCAGGAACTGCCTCAGCCGTCCCCTGAGAACTCGACGAAAGAGGAGGAGGCACAATGAGCTGGGACAACATTCTCTATCTTTCGATCCTAGGAACAGCCACGACAGCAGCCTTGGTCAGTTGGACCACCTGGCTCGGCGCTCGCTACCGCAGGGAGCTACCGAAGCTGCCCATCATCCGCAGCATCGAAGCCTTGGAGCTCGAGCGGGAAGAGATCGAGAGCGCTATAGACGAACTCCAGCAGGAAGTGAGAGCCGCACGGGAGGGAATCCGCAAGGGAGAGGAGTGGGGGGCTTGGCTCGAGGAAAAGGCGGAAGAGATCGCGGCCAAGAAGGAAGAACTCAAACGGGTAGACGAAGAATACCGCAAGCTGGAGGAGGCGCGCCAGCAGCGCCAGGATCTGGAGGAATCGGCCCGTTCCCTCGAAGGCACGCTCTCCCAGAAGGAGGACGAGCTCGGTACGCTTCAGAGGAAAGAGGCCGAGCTCCAGGAGCGCCTAGTAGGGCTCGAGGAGATGCGTCAGGAGCACGACGAGCTGGTGCGGAAGCTGCCAGCAATGAAAGAGCAGAATGAGGACCTCGAGACGAGCAACCAGGATCTCCGCGACTCAATTCGGGAGGCCGAGGAAGGCATCCGGAGACTCCTCCAGGAGCAGGCAGAACTATCGGGCACGGTGCAGGCCCTCCGCCAGGATAAGGATCGTCTCCACGAGGCCATCGTTGGACTGAAAAAATCGTACAAAGACGCTGGCGGGATTCCTGATGGGCACGACCCCTGTGAGGATCTCTTTCAGCCTTACTTCAAGGGCGTCAAGCCTTCCGGCGGACCGGATGACGAGAACGAGCGGCTCCTGAGCATGGAGCAGCAGCTCGACCAAGCGGGCATCCGCCTGCCGAGAAGAGCCCTCTACGCTTTTCACACGGCACTCAAGATCCAAGACATCTCGCCCCTGACCGTCCTCGCAGGGATCAGCGGCACGGGCAAGAGTCTTTTGCCCGCCGTGTACTCGAAGTGCATGGGGCTGCACTTCCTGAACTTGCCGGTCCAGCCGTCCTGGAACTCGCCGCAGGATCTATTCGGCTTCTACAACTACATGGAGCACAAGTACAAAGCTACGCCCCTCGCGCGCGCCCTGCTCCAGTTCACATCCTACGACCGGCCGGACAAAGTCGCTCCGATCCTGGAGCAACAGGTGCTCCTCGTCCTTTTGGACGAGATGAACCTGGCTCGCATCGAGTATTACTTCTCCGAGCTACTCAGCCGCTTGGAGTTGCGTCGGACCATCGATCCGGAGATCGAAGAAGAGCGCATCAAAGTTGAGATACCGCTTGAGATCCCCTTGGAGCGTGGGTCGAAGGAAGAAGGCCGGAAGACGGATGTCCGCATCTACCCCGGCTCCAATGTGCTATTCGCGGGCACGATGAACGAGGACGAGTCCACACTCTCTCTGTCAGACAAGGTGCTCGACAGGGCCACAGTACTCCGTTTCGGCAAGCCGACCCAGCTGCGAACGACGCAACCAGACACACAGCGGCTCGTCGCTGCGCCTCCACTTGCCTACGACGTTTGGCGTCAATGGCAAAGTCCCACCGCCCCCGAACTGCCGGACGAGTTCAAAATGCGGATCGATGAACACCTTGCCAAGATCATGGCGGATCTCGGCATTCCACTCGGTCACCGTGGAGCCCAAGGCATCGCACGCTATCTCCTCCTCTATCCTGAACGAGGGCATCGGGGCTTGGAGCACGCCCTCGCAGATCAGATCGAGCAGAAGGTCCTTCCCAAGGTGCGTGGCAAGGAAATCGGCCTCATCGAAGGGCCCATGAAGCGCCTTGCGGATCTGGCCAAGGAACAGCTGGACGACGAACCGCTGGCCAACGCCATCGAGAAAGGCATGAAGGAGGATCAGGGAATCTTCCTATGGAACGGCCTGGACCGCCAGCGGGAATGACGCTCGTACTTCACTCCTCGCCTTGGGGGCATTTCTGTGGCCTTCCAGGCTTGGCCCTCGAAGAGGGCCGAGCAATGGAATTGGGGCTGGAAGTCTTCCCTCGTCTCGTGGGGGCTTTGCCTACCGGGTTCGCCTGGAACGGCAAGAAACCCGTCTACGCCGTGCGGGATGCCAAGTGGCACCCGCCCCAGTACGACCTTTCCTTGCTTGCCCACGAGGAACGCAATGACTTCAGCTGTCCTGGCTGGAGAGGCGAGGTCGTTCTGCGTGGCCTTCCTCACCGTGCACTCGACGAAGGCGAGCGGGAGGAGGACCCTAGGGAGCGATGGCTACTTTGGCAGTACGAGCGATTCAAGGAGCTCGCCCATGTCGAGGAAAGGGCGAAAGGGGCCTTCGCTGATCTCGAGGGCCCTCTCCCCTTCGGGGCGCGCCGGACTTGGGCAACCGTATGCGCGACCTGGAAGCGGGGTAGCGAGGACACCGCTGAACTCTCCTTGATCGTCGAACTCGCAAGACGCCAAGAGTTCCTCCGCGCCCTCAGCTCCATCAGTCGCAGCCCACGGAGGATACTTCGGCGGGTCCACCAGCCTCAGAAGCTCTCTAGGATCCAGGAGATGGACCCCTATTCCATGCGGCGCTACGCCGAGGCTCTCGGTCGGACCCCTCCGGAAAAGGGCGGTCCCCGGCAGGAGCTCATCGCCGTCGTCAAGGAGGACACTACGGATTTACCCGAGAACGCCGTGCTTATGTGGAGCGTGCGGCGCATGGAGCGGATTGGGACTGCTTACTGCCGACGCAATGCCGCCTGGAAGGGGGACGAGCGCTATGAGTCCGTCCGTCGGCTCCTTCAGGTCCTCCGCGCCATCCTGAGGAATCCCATCCTTGGCCAAGTCGGCGCCTTGCAACACCACATGAGCACGCCGACCTACTGCTTCCAGTTCGAGCGTCGCTATCGCCACGTCTGGAGGGCCTACCTGGAGATCAGGAAGCAGGAACGTGCGGTGGACGACGCCTGGCGCTGGCAGGGACGCGTATGGGCCTCCACGGCGCGCCTCCTCCTCGCCTCTCTCCTCCTCGACAACCCGGCGTGGATGGAGGTTCGGGTGTCGACCCCCTACTTTCGGTCGGAAGGAAAGGCCGGGGAGTGGACGCTGGGACCAGCGGTTCCAGGCCCCTCGAGCTCCCCTAGGGGCCCCTGCCACGTCGTGGACTTCCGCGACCCCTTGGCAGAGGAGCAAACCGACCGCCTCGCTCTCCCCGACCTGGTCTTCGCGAGTGGCGCGGACTGGGTTCTGTGCTGGCCAGGGGAACGGATCCTT
>CAYVRL010000184.1:0-5276 GCA_964454065.1 uncultured Planctomycetales bacterium
CCTGCTGCGCTGGCCCGTGCCCTGACTTGACTCCTTCCCGGGGTGGGGTCTAGACTGTTCGGCCATTTCGTTGGTGATCCCGTTCCGGAATCGGGGCCGAAAGGCAGGATCGATGCGACCGAAAACCTCCCACAACACACCCCGGGCCCATGTCCGCGAGTGGTTCCTGGCCGACGCCGAGGGCAAGATCCTCGGGCGGCTCGCCCGTGACATCGCGGTGGTCCTGATGGGCAAGCACCGCCCGACCTACTCGCCCCATTTCGACTGTGGCGACGGGGTGATCGTGATCAATTGCGAGAAGGTGCTCGTCACCGGCAAGAAAGCGGAACAGAAGACCTACGCCCGGGTGACGGGTTATCCCAGTGGCCGGGTGGAGGAACGCTACGCCGACCTGCTCGAGAATCACCCCGAGAGGATCCTCACCAAGGCCGTGCAGCGCATGCTACCCAAGACCAAACTCGGCCGTCAGGCCCTGAAGAAACTCAAGGTCTACGCTGGACCGGAAAATCCCCACAGCGCCCAGCAGCCCAAGGCGCTCGAATCCCTGGGTTGATCGGAGAGAACGACGTGACTGAAACCAAGACCAACGAGACGGAACGAGAACCCGTCCTCTCCGCGCCGGAGGATCCCTCCAGCGACGGCGCCATCGAAGCCTCGGCGGCCACGCTCGAGGGCGGGGTCGAGGACGAGGAGCCCGAACCCCAGATCGATCCCCTGGGGCGGGTGATCGAACTCGGAGATCGCCCCTACCACCTGGGGACCGGACGGCGCAAGACCGCCGTCGCGCGCGTCCGGCTGCGCCCCGGCGACGGGGAGATGCGCATCAACGGTCGGTCTCTGGAGGTCTTCTTCCCCCGTGTCACCGACCGTCTCGCCGTGACCGGGCCGCTGGACTGCATCGGCGTGAAGGGCAAGGTGGACGTCTACGCCACGGTCCAGGGCGGTGGCATCGCCGGCCAGGCCGGGGCCGTCCGCCTGGGCATCGCCCGCGCTCTCCTCTCCATGTACCCCGACGCTCTCCACGCCCTGCGCGTGGACGGCCACTTGACCCGCGATCCGCGCATGGTCGAGCGCAAGAAGTACGGCCTCCGCGGCGCGCGTCGGGCCTTCCAGTGGGTCAAGCGCTGATCCCCTGGAAACTTCTCCCCGAACCGCCGGCCCCTCGTGCCGGCGGTTCCTCTTTTGCGGTTCCAGGCACCTCCCCCGGTCCCGCGCTTGAGCCCTGAGCAGCAGGGTGGCAGACTGAAAGGAAGGCATGTCAGGACACTCCCACTGGGCGAACATTCAGCGCACCAAGTCCAAGGAGGACGCGAAGCGCGGCAAGGTCTTCAGCAAATGGGCCAAGTTGATCATGTCGGCGGCCCGCCAGGGGGGGCCGGATCCCGATATGAACCTCTCCTTGCGCTACGCGATCGAACGGGCCCGGGCCGACAACATGCCCAAGGATTCGATCACTCGCGCCATCAAGAAGGGCAGCGGCGAACTCGGCGGAGCGGCCTTCGAGGAAGTCCTCTACGAGGCCTACGGTCCGGGGGGCGTGGCCCTGGTCATCGAGGCCTTGACCGACAATCGCAACCGTACCGCGCCGGATCTGCGCTACATCCTCGATCGGAAGGGGGGCAGTCTGGGTTCTTCGGGCAGCGTGATGTGGATGTTCCAGCGCAAGGCCCAGTTCGCGATCAAGCGGGAAGGAGTGGACGAAGATGCCCTCTTGGGCCTCGCTCTGGACCACGGCGCCGAGGACGTGGACACCGAGGAAGCGGAGATCTTCGGGATCAGCGCCGAACCGCCGGCTTTCCTGGACCTGAAGGCCGCCCTGGACGAGGCCGGTTACGAAGTCCTCGACGCTGCGGTCCGCTACGTCCCGGACAACACGGTCAGCATCGATTCCGCGACCGCTGCCAAGCTCACGCAACTCCTCGACGCCTTGGAAGAGCACGAGGACATCCAGAGCGTCTCCCACAACGCGGACTTTCCCGAGGAAGGATGAAGCGCATGGATCCCCGCCCCCTGATCGTTCTCAGCCGTGATCCGGAAGTCCGCAAGGCTTGTGAGGAAGCCGCCCGTTTGGCCCAGGGCGCGGTCCAGAGCCCGCAATTCCTGGATTCTCCGGACGGACTCCGGATCGAGGGCCGGGAAGGGATGGTGGTGGTCGACCCCGAGCTCTTCCCTCAGGGCAGTTTGCATCTCTGGGCACTCGGCTTGCTCCGGGACTCCCCTTGCCTCCTTTGGTTGCTCGTCCGCTCCGGAGAACTCTCGGACGCCGACGGCTTGGCCCGTTTCGTGGGTGCGCAGGGGGCGCTTTCCTGTCCTCCCGACCCCCGCGCCCTCGGCGAACGTTTCCAATCTCCCTTCGGAGCCCCGGCCTTGCGTCCCGAGCCCATCGCCGCCGACCCGGAAGCCCTGGATGCCAGTCTGGGCCACATCCTGGAGGGGCGGGAGCCCGGCGAACGCGAACTCTTCGTCCGCACCATCACCGAATCGGATTCCGGCCTCTACTCCGTTCCCTATTGGGAGCATCGTTTGGACGAGGAGTTCAAGCGCAGCATGCGCTTCCGCTTCCCCCTCTCCCTGGTGAGCTTCGCCTTCGACGGCGAAGTGGACGACGATGCGATCTCCGACATCGCGGGCCTGATCCTGGTCGACACGCGGGACGTGGACATCGTTACCCAGTTCGATCCCCGCACCTTCCTGGCTCTGCTGCCCCACACCGGAATCGCGGGGGGCCGCTACTTCGCCCAGCGGGTCGTCGGTTCCCTGCGGGAACGCGGGGTGCGGGATCTGCTCGGCGAGTCCCTGGAATGGAGTTGGGCCGCCGAGACCTGCCCCAACAGCGCCTTGCCCACCGCCCGCGATTTCCTCGCTCGGGTCCTGCGCGGGCGAAGCGGCCAGCTCGCCTGACCCGGGAGGGGCCTCCCGCGCGCACTCAGGGAGAGGAATCCGGGAATCGGATTTCGGCGATCTTCCATTCGGTTCCGAGTTCCAGGCGGCGAATGGTCGCAGGATCGTGGAGGCTGCGGAGCATCGGGTCGTCCAGGTCCAAACGGAGGTGGGTTCCCTCCTTTTCCAGGAGGGCGCCGGGCGGCTGCTCCAGAAAGGCCCCCAATTCGCGTCCATTCCGCGCGTAGATCTCCCAGTAATGCTGCTGGACGCAAAGCAGGCCCAGACGCCGCCGCCCTCCCCACGACCACCACACCAGGACGCCCTCCTCGCGGCTCTCCTCGGGTCCGGGGTCCAGGGCGAAGACGCGATCCAGGATGCCCCCGGCCTCGGCACGAAGGTCGCTGCGGGCGAGGATCCAGGCATCCAGGGTGGCCCCGTACCGTGCTTTGAGACTCTCGGCCAGGCAGCGGTACTCGGCGGGCGCGTCGTCGCAGGCCAGAGCGGCCAGGAAACTGCGCCCCGCCGCGGTGGGGGTGCGGAAATCGGGCCGTTCCCGGAGGAACTGCGCGGCGGGGGGACAAGCGGTGCAGGAGGCTCCACCGAGAAGGAGCAGACTGCCCAGCAGGCGGAGCGGGGGCGAGGCCACGGAAGCTATATTGGCCTTCCTGTGATGCCGGGGCAATCCTCCTTGCGCGGTCTCGGCGGGCTGGTTCCCCTGCTCCTGCTCGTCGGCTGCGGTCCGGCTCCTGGTCGGACCGTCCAGGCCTCCGTTCCCGCGATCCGCTTCGAGCAACCCCAGCAGGATCTGGGCGAGATCTTGGGGGGTCGCGTCCTCACCCTGCGTTTCCCCTTCCGAGTCCGCGACTCCCCGGTTCGGATCCAGCACCTGAAGACCAGTTGCGGTTGCCTGGACCCGCGCCTGGAGGCCGACGGGCAAGTGGTCCCTTTCGGTAGCCCCTGGGTCCCGGGTTCCCGGGGAGCGGTGGTCGTGGACTTCCACACCGCGGGATTCTCGGGGGCCAAGCACGCGGAGCTGGAGGTCCTTGGGGTCGGGGAGGGGCTGCCCGCCCGTTTGACCGTGGATTCCCGGATCCGCCCGTGGTTCACGGTGGATCCGCCGCGTCTCCAACTCGGGGAACTTCCGGGCAAGGGCCCCTGGGAGTTCTCGGTCCGGGTGCGTGGCCCGGAGCCCTTCCGCCTGCTGGAGCCTGCGGCGGTGCTCCACGGCTGCGAGGTGGAGGGGCTGCCCTCCCCGGTTTCGGCGCGGGAACAGAGTTTGCGCCTTCGAATCCTCGACGACGGCGAGGACGGCGAATCCACCTGGTTCCTCCGCCTGGAGGCCGACAACGGCCTCCATCTGGTGCTTCCCGTCCAGTACACCAAGCATGGCGAGGTGTGGCTGCGTCCGCCGCGGATCCTCCCCCTCGGGGAACTCCACTCCGGGAGCCCGATCCAGGCCAGCGTCGAGGTCGGAGTCTCCGAGGGTACCCTGGGGATCTCCTCCGCCCACCTGGAGGGGATTCCTGGAGCTCGGGTGGAGACTCTGCCGATCAAGGAAAAGGTGTCCTACCGCCTCGCCATCCGTCTTCCTGGAGATCTCCCCGTGGGCCCGCTCCAGGGGCTGCTCCGTCTCACCCTCGACCACCAGGTCGGAGGGGTGTCCCATACCCTCCGGCGGAGCGTGCGCTTGGTCGGCCTGATCCGTTGACCCCGCCCGGTTACCCTTCCCGCTTCCCATGAGACGATTCCAACCTCTCCTCGTCCTGCTCGCCGCCTCGCTCGGCGCTTGTGGCGGTGGCGGAGCGTCCGCTCGAGCCAGCTCGCCGACCGCGAAGTCGGTCCTCGAAGATTTCGATCCCGCTGCTCCCGAGGCCTCGGTGAACGCGGCCCAGGCGGGAATCTCGCACAGCAAACTGAGTTTCTCGGTCGATGAGCGAGAGCTGGGTGAAGTCCGGCAACACCAGGAATATCCGCTGGAGTTCCCCTTCCGGGTCGAGGGGAAGGATCCCGTGGTCATCACCCAGGTGGACACCTCCTGCGGCTGCACCAACGCCAAGATCGAGGTCGAGGGCAAACCATACGTGGTCAACGATCCGATCCCTCCGGGGGCCCAGGGCAAGGTCGTCGCCACCTTCGCGGCGGGGGGCTTCAAGGGAGACAAGAGTTCCACCATCACGCTGCGAGGAAACGCCGAGAACACCCCGCTCCGACTCGGGGTCCACGCCCACATCCAGGAGATCTTCATCCTCAACCCCAAGGAAGTCCAGTTCGGCCCGGTCCTCCAAGGCAAACTTCGCGACAAGGATCCCGTGATCGAGGTCCGGGTGAACGCGATCGAGCCCTTCGAGATCCTGAAATGGAAGACCGTTCCTTCCGAGGTCTCGATCGAGGAC
>CAYVRL010000185.1:0-5271 GCA_964454065.1 uncultured Planctomycetales bacterium
GTAATAACCCATGTGGCTGGAGTTCATCTCCCCGAGCATCCAATTCATGATGCCGTTGAAGTCCTCGGGGGTAGAGGCGTCCTCGGCCAGCGGTTCCCACTTGCGCAAGGATGCGGACCAGTCGTGACCGTGGAAATGCGGATCGTAGTAGCCGCGGTCGAGGGCTCGCCAGGCCTCCTCCATGACCGCCTTGCGCCGCGCTCGCAGATCGAGCCGGAAACGATAGGAGAAGGGATAGGTGGTCTCCTTGGCGTTTCGGCCGACGATCTTCCCCGACTTCACGTAGAGCAGGTCCTTCCCATAGCGACGGAAGGAAGAGACCGGCTTCGGGGAGAGCCGTTCGCCCTTCCCATCGTAGAGATCGATCTGGAAGAAACCCTCCTCCCCCTGGGCATCGCTTTCCAGCCGAGTGGCGGTATCGGCGTCGTAATAGACCAACTTGGAGTCGGGACCGAAACCGAGGGCCGTCTCGTTCCCTTCGTTGCGAGTCAAACGCCGAATCCGATCCAGGACGTGGTCGAAGTCGATCCGCACGGGTTCGACCTCCGCTCCTTCCGGCTCCTCGTCCTCCTTCTCCTCCTCCTTTTCCTTCACACCCTGGGCGGGCTCGCCCTGTGCCTTGGGCTCGCCCTGCGCCTTCCCCTTGGCCTTCTTCGCCTCGTCCTTGCGCGCCTCCTCGGCTTCCAGGCGCTCGGTTTCCGTCAGTTCCACGTCTCCCTTGCGCAGCCAGATCACCCAAAGATCCGTTTCGTCCAGCATCCGGCGGCGGGCGGTGAACACGATCTTGCGCCCATCCGGAGACCAGTGGGGATCCGTGTCGTCGTCGGGATGCTCGGTCAGATTGACCGGTTCCACTCCGGGGACGTCGGCCCCGATTCCATCGAGACGGGTACGAACCACCCAGACGTCGGCGTTGTAGTCATCATCCACGACGCTGTAGGTGATCCAGCGCGAATCGGGGGACCATTCGTAGTCCGGAGCCTCGAAACTCTGGTTCAGGACTCGCTCCACTTCCAGGGTCAGGGGATCTCCCACCACCAGACGACCCGCCCCGATCACCCAGGCGAGCTGTTTGCCGTCGGGAGAGAGCTGCAAGTCGGATTCGTCCTCCTCGGTCCGGGTCACGCGCTCCTCGACGAACTCGTGGGCGAGATAGAAAGGCGTATCGGCCTCGGCGGGATGAGCGCGGTAGACCTCGGCATTGCCATCCCGCTCGCTGAGATAGAGCAGACTCTTGCCATCCTGCGACCAGACCGGATCGGAATCCAGTTCCGGAGCGCTCGTCACTCGAGCCACCCGATGGATCTTGTCGTGCTTGCGCATCACGTAGACGTCCCCATCGGCGACGAAGGCCAGGGACTTGCCATCGGGGGCGAGGGCGAGCTGACTGGCGCCGCCCTCCACGGTCACGTCCTTGCCGTCGGGGTCGGAGCTGTCGAAACTCCCACGCACCACCAGAGGACGGGCCACCCCGCTCCCGGTGTCGATCAGCACCAGACCGTCGTCGAGTTCGGCGACCACCGAGCGCCCGTCGCGGCTGATCTCCGGATACCGCAAGGAACGACCACCGGGATGATAGACCAGCTGCGGCTCACCTCCAGAGGCCGCCACTTTCCAGAGCCCGAGATCCCGCCCGCGCTCATTGCCGGCACACTTCCGGTCACTCAGGAAGAAGAGCCAAGAACCGTCCCCACTCCACATGGGATCCAGGTCGTTGCCACGGAAGCCTTCGGTCAGGGCTCGGTGGCTGCCGTCCGCCGCGTTCCAGATCCAAAGGGCGCTGGAGGCCGAGCCGCGATAGGCGCGACGGCGCGGATCTCCATGCCCCCGCTCGTAGGCGACTCGGGTACCGTCCGGGGAAGGCGCGGGACGCAGGAGCGGGGCGTCGATCCACAAAGTGGGAGTGCGACCATCCCGGTAGGCGATCCAGCCTCCCTCGCCCCGGCGCGCGTAGCGACGGTCCCGGGTGGCTCCGATCAGGACTCGATCCTGGTCCAACCAACCGGCGAGGGATTCGTTCTCGGAGTGGTAGGTCGAACGCTGGGCAATTCCCCCCACGGCCGGAATCACATATACGTCCCGGTTCCCATGGCGGGTACTCGTGAAGGCCAACCACCGACCGTCCGGGGACCACTTGGGATCGGCGTCATAGGCGTCGTTGGCGGTCAAGCGGATCGCATATCCGGTCTCCACGGAGGCCACCCAAATGTCGCCCTGATGTCCGAAAGCGACCTGGCTCCCGTCCGGCGAGAGCGAGGGGTGCCGGGGCAGCTTCAACACCACCGCCTCGGGATGGACGGCGGTGGAGGAGTCGGGGGTGGAAGTCACCGTCCGGGGTGCAACCGGAGAAGTCGGTTCCTGAGGGCTGCTCGCGCAAGCCGCGGCCGCGAAGATCGTGAGGAGGAGCCAGGGCAGAGTCCGCATGGCTGGGAGAATAACGATGCCTCGGCGGAGGAGCCGAGGCATCGCGAGAGAAGGAGCGCGAGATCAATCGGCGGGGCCGAACTGGACCTCCAACCGCAGTTTCCCTCCCGGGCCGAGGAAACCAGCCGCGTCCCGCTCCACCACCAACTTGCCATCCGAACCGATCCAGTAGCGACCCCGCAAGGAAGTCCGCCGCACCTCGGGAAGATCCACCGCCACCCGATCGGCGGGCATGGCGGGAGTCGGGCCGTCGGCGCTCTCCCCACCCGGGATGTCCGCGCTCAAGGTCAGGAGGCGACTGGCGCTGAAGTCCACTCCGCTCAACTCCAGATCCACGTCCAGAGCGCCTTCCTCGTCCAGACGGAAGCTGCCCCGCACACCATCGAAGAGGGAAGTGAAATCAGGATCCGCGATCCGCGCGTCGCAGGCCACCTCCACGCCCCAGTCCATCAGCGCTTGTGCCGTCCGCCCCTGCGCGAGGCGCAAGGGCCGTCCGACCATCAAGGCACCGCGGAAATCGACCAGCCTTCGTTCTCCTTCCTTTCCCACTTCCACCAGGGTCGCATTCAACTCACGCGCGTGGGCGCGCGCCCGCACCCGTTCCAAGACCCGTTCCACCTGCTCCGAGGCGTGTTCGTCCCCGAAAGCCAGGTAG
Organism: uncultured Planctomycetales bacterium; assembly: GCA_964454065.1. GTDB lineage: Bacteria > Planctomycetota > UBA1135 > UBA1135 > UBA1135 > CAYVRL01. The sequence goes on from CAYVRL010000185.1 coordinate 3,080, forward strand.
CCGACTCCGAAGGAGGAGGTATCCCCATGTCTCTGCAACTCGTGGACGAATGCCTCCCAGTCCTCGGAAACCGCCAGCGAGGGGGCGAAGCAAGTCTGGATGCCCTCTCCCGCGGGAATGGAAACGACGACGGGTTCTCCCCCACAGGCCACCACGAGCTCATAGTTCCCCTGGCGACCAGGCAGGGAGAAGTGGCGCTCCTTCCCGACTTGCAACAGAGTGGTGAAACCGCTTTCCGTGAGCGCCTCGGGAAGGCGATCCGCCCCCTGGATGGCGTCGTAATGGGTATCGATCGGTGACAGGGGGAGGAAGGCGGTATCGACCACCGCGAACTCGGCGCGATACCCCACTCCCGGCAGCGGGATCAGCTCCACCGCGAGCGAAAGACCCGCGTACTGGGTGTCCTGGATCGGATCGGCGATCGAAGAGCGCTGGGCGATCTCGACGTCGAAATCCCGAATCACGGAGCGCTTGCGTAGATCGCGAAAGGCCACGGGTTGGAGCAGCGGGATCACCTCCCGAGCGGAGAGGAGGACCTGCTCGCCATCTGGGGCCCGTAGTTCGAAACGAAAGGGCACCGAGCGCGGCCGCGAGGCCCGTTTCCAGGCTCGGACGGAGCGGTCGTTCCAATCGTTGCGCACCGCGAGGAATGCCCCGAGTTCCCGTAGACCCACCTCCACCCGGTCGGCGGGAAGATCGTCCTCCGCGGAACGAGGGAGATCGTCCCCTTCCGTCCAGTCCCGGAACGGCCGCAGAGAGACCCAGGGCCGGGAGTCGCCCCGTTGGAAGAGGGTGGGTTGCGGAATCCCGGGGGGAAGCTCCTGGAGCCCCTCCTGGAGTGGCGAGGCAGGAGCGAGACACAGACTCAGGATGGCGAGGATCATGGTTTCCGAGGCTAGCGCCTCCCGGGGAGGCGGTCACTGCTTTTTTGGGGGGGCACGGTGAGATGCCACCTCGAAAAGAGGGGGATCACCCCCTCAAGGGGGCCGCCCGAAGACGCCGATAGGAGGTTGGAGACGGGAGACCCTCCCGCCATCAGGCCCTCTCCGTCCCCCCACGAACATGAAGATCTTGATCGCTGAAGACGACACGGTGACGCGTCGCATGCTCCAGAGGACCCTGGAAAAATGGGGACATGAAGTGGCTGCCGCCTGCGATGGTCGGGAAGCCCTGGAAATCTATCGACGAGGGGGATACCACCTGGTCTTGACGGATTGGATGATGCCGGGCCCCAAGGGCCCGGAGTTGTGCCGCAGGATGAAGGAAACCAGCCTGCGCTCGGGAATCGACCCCTACATCATCCTCCTCACCTCCCGCAACACCCCGCAAGACCTCCAGGAGGGCCTCGACGCGGGGGCCAGCGAATACATCAAGAAACCCTACGAGCAGATCGAGCTGAGGGCTCGGGTCAAGGTGGGACTGCGGATCCTGGAGATGCAGCAGGAACTGCACCGCCTCGCCTCCACCGACCAGCTCACCAATCTGCTCAATCGCCGCGAACTGGTGAAACTCCTGCGCCGCGACGAGGATCGAATGCGCCGCGAGAACCGTCCGATGGGAATCCTGATGGCCGACGTGGACCACTTCAAGAACGTCAACGACAGCTATGGTCACGATCTCGGGGACCAGGTCCTGATCCGGGTGGCACAGTCCCTGGAGGCCTCGGTGCGTGGAGGCGACTACGTGGGACGCTGGGGGGGCGAGGAATTCCTGGTGGTTCTGCCCGGTGCCGATGTGATCCAGAGCGCCGAAGTCGCCGAGCGGTGCCGCAACACCCTCGAACAGCAACGCTTCCGCACTCCAGACGGAGGAACGCTGGCGGTGACCGCCTCCTTCGGGGCCGCCTCCACCGAGGGCGCCGACCGCTGCGACGTCATGGAACTGGTCCAGCAGGCCGACAAGGCCCTCTATTGGGCCAAGGAGAGCGGTCGCAATCGGGTCAAGATCTACGTGCCGAGCGCCGACCGCCCGCGCCGCTAGTCCCGGCGCGCCAGCACCCGCAGTGCCGCGTAGAGCAGGAAAGCCGCGAAGATCCGCTCCAGCACTCGGGGACTCAGGACCTGGTCGCGGAGCAGCACCCCGCCGATCGCCCCGAAGGCCGCCGACGGCAGGAGTATCCGCACGGTGGACCGATCCACCCGCCCCTGGGTGTAGGCCAACCACGCCAGATCGGAAGAGCACACGTCTGAACT
>CAYVRL010000186.1:0-5269 GCA_964454065.1 uncultured Planctomycetales bacterium
ACTCCTCCGTCGCGACGGGGACCAGGATCGTTTCCTACGTCATGCCGCCTGTCATGGTCTCGCCCTGCTCGGCGACCGCGACGCCCTCCTCGCCCTGCGCGAGGACGAGGATCCCCAAGTCCGCCTGGGCGCGATCCTGGCCTTGCGCGAACTGGCCGCCCCCGAGGTCGCGGACTTCCTGGACGACCCCGATCCCGCAGTGGCCACCGAGGCCGCCCGCGCCATCTACGGGCTGGGACTCGCCTCCGCTTACCCGGCGCTGGCCGCGCACTTGGAAGACCCGACACTCCCCGAACCGTTGCTGCGCCGTGCGATCCAGGCCTGCAATCTGCTCGGAGGGGTCGAGAACGCGACCCGCCTGGCCTCCTACGTCGCCCGCGTGGAAGCCCCACTGGAACTCCGCCGGGAAGCCCTGCGCTTGCTGGTGGACTGGCAACGGCCCGCCCCCTTCGACCGCCTGCGCAACGAAGCGCGCCATCTCGGGAACCGCCCCCCCGGGGAAGCCCGTCCCGCGCTCCTGGAACTCCTCCCTTCGCTGCTCGCCGAGAACGACGCGGAACTCCAGAGCCTGGCCGCTCGGGCCGCGGGGCGGTATCGCATCCTGGAAGTCGGCCCCACCCTGGCCGAACTCGTGGCCGATCCCGGCAGCGCACTCGCGGTCCGCCGCGCCAGTCTGGCAAGCTTGATTCAGTCGAAGGCCCGGGAAGCCGCCGCCGCCTGGAGACTGGCCCTGGATTCTCCGTCCGCGGAGCTGCGCGGCGATGCCCTGGACGCCCTCGCCCACATCGATCCCGCCGCGGCGCTCCCCTTGGCCCGCGCCGCCCTCGCCAGTCCGGATCCGTCCCAATTGCGACTGGCCTTCCCGGCCCTGGCCCGCATCGCCACGCCCGAAGCCGACACCCTGCTCGCGAAGGAGATGAAGCGCTCGATGGTCGGCCCCTTCCCCGGCGCCGCCCTGTTGGAACTCCTCCAAGCCGCGCGTGCCCGCGCCAGCGCGGGATCCGAACCACTCCGCGCCGCGCTGGAGGCCTGGCGGGCTTCCCTCCCCCCGAACGATCCGATCGCTCCCTATCGCTTCGCCCTCGCCGGGGGTTCCCCCGCCGCTGGCCGCAAAGTCTTCTTCGGCCAGACCGACATCGCGTGTCAACGCTGTCACTGGATCGAGGGGATCTCTCCGGCCGACGGCCAGCCCAGCGAGGTCGGCCCCCACCTCGAGGGGGTGGCCTCCCGCCTCTCCCCGGCCCAGATCCTCGCGGAGATCGTGACCCCCACGGCTCGCATCGCTCCCGGTTTCGAAACGAAGGATCCAAACGGGAAGCCTCTCCCCGCGACCGCGATGCCGCCGGGCCTCGCCGATCGACTCTCCCCGAGCGAACTCCGCGACCTCCTCGCCTTCCTCCAGACCCTACGCTGAGGCGATGCCCTTCCTCCCCGCGCTGCTCCTCTGCCTCCCCGCGCCGCAAGGGGCGCCGGACGGCCCTCCACCTCCGGACTGGGAGAACCCCCAGATCCTCGGTCGCCACAAGGAGGAACCCCACGCCACCCTGCTCCCTTGGCCCAGCCGCGAAGGCGCCCTCCACGGCGACCCGGTTCGAAATCCCTGGAGGCTCTCCCTGGACGGTCCCTGGCGTTTCCATTGGTCCCCCACCCCGGAGTCCCGCCCCCGGAACTTCGCGGACCCGGAGTACGACGATTCGGGCTGGGCCCGGATCCCGGTGCCCTCCTGCTGGCAGCTCCAGGGCTACGGCATGCCACGCTACCGCAATCAACCCTATTGCTTCCCCCCCCATCCGCCTTTCATTCCCCATTCCCAGAACCCGGTGGGCTGCTACCGTCGGGAGATCGAAATCCCTCCCAATTGGGAGGGCAGGCAGATCATGATCCATTTCGATGGCGTGAAGAGCGCTTTCCATCTGTACGTGAACGGTCGGAGGATGGGCTACAGCCAGGGAGGCATGACGCCCGCCGAATTCCGGCTCGACCAAGCCCTCCACCCCGGACCGAATCTGATCGCCGCCGAAGTCTATCGCTGGTCCGACGGCAGCTATCTGGAGTGCCAGGACATGTGGCGCTTCAGCGGCATCTACCGCTCCGTGTATCTGCTGGCTCTACCCGCGCTGCACCTGCGCGACTGCTTCGTGCACGCCGATTTCGATCCCGCGAGCGGGCGCGGCAGCCTGAAGACGGATCTGGAGATCCGGGCCACCGCCGCCACCCCGGCCGCCACGGTGGAGATCGAATTGCGCGACGGGGACCGCGTCCTGGGCCATTCCGCCGTTCCGCTGCCCGCTCTGGCCGCTGGCGAAGAGCGGGAGACCACGCTCGGCCTCGAACCCGGCCCGGTCCAGGCCTGGTCGGCGGAGATCCCGCGCCTCTACACCCTGCTCATCACCCTCCGGGATGCCACGGGGAACTGCCTCGAAGCCCAACGCCTGGAGATCGGCTTCCGGCGCTGCGAAGTCCGCGCGGGGCAGTTCCTGGTCAATGGCCAGCCGATCCTGATCCGCGGGGTGGACCGCCACGAGCACGACCCGGACGGGGGCCGCAGCTTGAGCCACGAGCGCATGCTCCAGGACGTCCTCTTGCTCAAGCGCAACCACATCAACGCGGTCCGTTGCTCGCACTATCCGGACGATCCCTACTGGTACACCCTCTGCGACCGCTACGGAATCTATCTCTTCGACGAAGCCAACATCGAATCCCACGGCATGGGCTACGCGCCCGACCGCACGCTGGGCAACGACCCCGCCTGGAAGGCCGCACACCTCGACCGCACCCGGCGGATGGTGGAACGGGACAAGAACCACCCTTGCGTGGTGGTCTGGTCGCTCGGCAACGAAGGCGGTGACGGGGTGAACTTCGTCGCCACCAGTCAGTGGATCCACCAGCGCGATCCCTCGCGACCCGTCCACTACGAACGGGCGGGCGACCGGCCGCACGTGGATCTGATCTCCCCGATGTACGCTCCCCCCGCGTGGCTGGATCGCTGGTCCTCCCAGCCCCACGATCGCCCCTTGATCCTCTGCGAATACGCGCACTCGATGGGCAACAGTACCGGCGACCTCGCCAGCTACTGGAAGCTGATCGAGAGCCGCCGCCAGCTCCAGGGCGGCTTCATCTGGGACTGGGTCGATCAGGGCTTGCGCAAGCTCTCCGATCCGGTCCTCGGCTGCCGCGACGCCGCTTCCGGGCTGGAAGCCCGCCTGCACGGCTCCCTGGACCCTCGCCAGGGCCTGCGTGGTTGGGCCCGCCTTCCGAACGATCCGCGCCTGGACCTGCACGGCCCCCTGACCCTGGAAGCCTGGGTCCTGCCGGAGCCCGCGCAGGGGAACGGCCCGATCCTGGCCAAGGGGGACACGCAGTACTCCCTGAAGGTCGCTGCCGACGGACGTCATCTGGAGTTCTTCATCCACGATGGAGGCTGGCGCAGCGTGACCGCGCCGCTGCCGACCGACTGGGTGGGGCGGGTCCACGAAGTCGCGGGAACCTACGACGGGCACGAACTCCACCTCTACCTCGACGGCGCGCGAGTGGGTACGGCTTCCTGGGGAGGTACCGCCGACGGGGACGGTCTGGCCCTCGAGATCGGCCGCAACGGTCGTTACCCCGCTCGTCGATTCCTGGGCGGGGTACTGCGCGCGCGGATCTGGAGGCGCGCGCTCGCGGAGAGGGAACTCGACCACGCGGAAACCGAGCCCGGCCCGGACGCGGTCCTGTGGCTGGACTTCCTCGACCCCGGCGCGCGCACGGTGGTGGAAGCGGGGGGCAAGGAGTTCTGGGCCTACGGCGGGGACTACGGGGACGCCCCCACGGACGGCAACTTCTGCTGCAACGGCATCGTGGCCCCCGACCGCAGTCCGCACCCGGCGCTCGCCGAAGTCCGCAAGATCTATCAAGAGGTCGATTTCGAGGCCCTGTCACTCGCGGAGGGCCGTTTCCGAATCCGCAACGAACATTTCTTCGAAAGCCTGGAACCCTATCGCATTCGCTGGACGTTGCGGGCGGACGGACGGGAACTGGCGGAGGGCGAGCTGCCGACCCTGGACCTTGCCCCGCGGTCCCGTGCCGAGATTCGGATCCCCTACCCTCGGCCGACCCTCCAGCCCGGGCAGGAGGCCTTCCTGATGTTGCGGGCGGTCCTCGCCGAGGACCGCTCCTGGGCGCCCGCCGGGACCACGGTCGCCTGGGAACAGTTCCGCATCCCGGATCCGCCCCCGGCCGCTCCCCTGCCTCCCGCCGAGGCCCTGCCCGCGCTGCACGAGGAACTCGCTCCCGACGGCGGCATCTCCGTCCGAGGCGAAGGCTTCCGCCTCCATTTCGACGCGCGCGGATCCCTGGACTCCTGGCGCAGCGGCGGCATCGAACGACTCGCGGGAGCGGTCATCCCGGATTTCTGGCGTCCGCCGACCGACAACGACCGGGGCAACGGAATGCCGACTTGGGCCGCGGTCTGGAAACGCGCCGCGGACGAGCGCATCGTCGACGGGGTCGAGGTCACCCAACCCGTCCCCGGCGAGGTCGTGGTCCGCGCCCACGGCACCCTCGCCGACGGCCACTCGCCCTGGACCCTGATCACCACGGTTCGAGGGGACGGTCTGGTGGAACTGGAACTCGCAGTGGATCCGGACCCCGAGCTTCCGCCGTTGCCACGTTTCGGCCTGCGATTCCGCGTTCCAACCCGTTTCCGCCGCATGCTCTTCCTCGGCCGCGGCCCGGAGGAGAATTACTCCGATCGTCTGGATGGTTGCCCGGTGGGCCTCTATCGCGGCGAAGTCCAGGACTTCGTCTTCGACTACGTCCGTCCCCAGGAGAATGGCAATCACTGCGATCTGCGCTGGCTGGCACTGCGGGAAGCGAGTGGGACCGGCCTGCTCGCGATCGGACGACCTCGCCTCTCCGCGAGCGTCTGGCCGTGGACGGCCGCCGATCTGGAGCGCGCCGCTCATCCCTACGAACTGCCCGAGCGCCCCTTCCTGACCGTCCACCTGGATCTGCGTCAGATGGGCGTGGGCGGCGACGACTCCTGGGGGTCGCGCCCCCACGCCCCCTTCCTGCTCCCTCCCCGGGCCTACCGCTTTCGGCTGCGACTCGCGGCCCTGGCCCCCGGAGGACGCGCGCCCGCGGTCCTGGGCCGAAGGCTGGCCGGCCCGGAACCGGGCTGAGCCGCCCCTTCCTGGTCAGCCTGACCGTACCAGAGCTGAAGGTCCTCGAGGGCCGGGGACCGATCGAGGGCTGCACGGAGCGTTCGGAGGGGATGTCCAGCGGTACC
>CAYVRL010000187.1:0-5253 GCA_964454065.1 uncultured Planctomycetales bacterium
CCCGAGACCCCGTTGGGAGGAGACGACGCCAAGGTCTTCGAGTTGGTGCTGCGACGGTTCATCGCCTCCTTCCTGCCCCCCAGCACCTGGCAGAAGGTCTCTCGTGCCACCCGCGTGGGAATTGGGGATCCTGCCACCGAGGATCCGGTCTTCTACACCGAATCGCGGCGCTTGGTCGTTCCTGGCTGGCAGGCAGTGGATCGCCGCCCTCCCGCCTCCGAGAACCTGCCCGAATTGGGTGACCAGGACCAGGGGCGGACGATCGAGGTCCTGCTCGAGGAGGATGCGACCCGTCCCCCGGCGCGCTATACCGAGGCGGGTCTCCTGAAGGGAATGGAGACCGCGAGCGATTTGGATCTGGAGGTGCACGAGAACTTCGAGGACGAGGAAGTCCTGGGCGCTTTGAAGGAGAAGGGGCTCGGAACCCCAGCCACTCGAGCGGACATCATCGAGGCCTTGATCGCCAAGGGCTATGTGAACCGCAGCGGCAAGACCTTGCGCGCCTCCGCCAAGGGCATCACCCTGATCGGTTTCCTGGAGAGACTCCGTGCGGATCAGCTCGCCAAGGCGGAACTCACCGCCGAGATGGAGTTCAAGCTCTATCAAGTGGAAGCGGGGAAGGTGAGCCGTGAGCAGTTCATGAAGGAAGTCGAAGACCTCGTCCGGCACCTGATCGGCATTCTGAAGGAGTTCGACTACGAGGATCTCTACCGAGAGGACGAACCGGTGGGTGTCTGTCCACGCGATGGCGCCCCGGTGCGGGAAGGTCTCAAGGGTTATCGTTGTACCCGTCCTGCGGTGGGTGACCGGTACGAGGTGGTCCTCAAGGGCCTGGGCAAGGAATCCCCACGGCCGATCCGGGAAGTCGCGGAGGAACTCGCGACCGCCCTTCGTTCCCTTGCCGGCGTCGCCGAGGTGGAAGCCGATCCGAAGCGGATCAACGCCAAACTCCGTTTGCGCATGACCGAGAACGGTGAAGTGGAGGCCGTGAAGAAGAGGATCCAGGCCGCCGTCGCGGCAGCCGCCCCCGAGGATTGCCTGAAGGAGTGGTCGGTCGCAGCGGTGGAACCCGATTCCTGCGGTTTCACGATCTGGAAGGAGTTCCGGGGGCGGTACATCAACCGGCCCGTGGTGGAGAAGCTCCTGAAGGATCGCGACACGGGGCCGATCGAAGGCTTCGCCAGCATGCGGGGGGACTTCTACGCCGGGCGCATTCGGTTGGGAGAGGATTCGAAGATGGAGTTCGAAGCCGTCAAGGGCTACAAAGGATCCGATGACACCGGTCCGGTCGCGCCGGAACTGGTTTCCTTTCCGGTCGACCCGTCGCCCTATCTTCCCTGCCCGCGTTGCGGCAAGGGTGGGATCGTGGAGACCCCGACCCACTTCGAATGCCGGGAGGATGGTTCGGAGAAGGGATGCGGATTGCGGATACCCCGTAGCGTTTGCAAACGGGAACTACGGCGTGAGGACCTGCGCGGCTACTTCGACCCCGCGATCGGTCATACGGAGTGGATCGAGGACTTCATCTCTCGCAAGGGGCGTCCCTTCACCGCCCGACTGGTGCGCCAGGAGAACGGTCGTCATGGTTTCGAGTTCAAGCCGCGAGAGCCACGGAAGGCGGCGAAGTCGTCGAAAAAGGTCCGCAAGAAGAAGAGTGCCAAGAAGGTTTCCCGGAAGAAGGGCGCCAAGACGGCCGCCTCCCCTGCCGAGGACTAGAGGCATGCTGCGGATCTGCCTGTGGTCCCTGCCCCGCACGGTTTCCACCGCGCTCCTTCGTTCCTTCGTACAGCGTTCCGATACCGAGGGAGTGGACGAACCCCTCTACGCCAGCTACCTGTTGCGCACGGGATTGCAGCATCCGCTCCGGGAGGAGATCTTGGCTTCCCAGAGCGGGGATTGGCGGGCGGTCCTGGCGCACGTGTTGCTCGCCCCCCAGGCGAAGCCGGTGCAGTTCGTGAAGCACATGGCGCACCACGTTCCGGAGGAAGCAGACGGCGAACTCCTCGGTATTCCCCATGCCGCTCATGTCTTCCTGGTGCGGGATCCCCGGGAACAGCTTCCTTCCCTGGCCCAGCGAATCGGCCTCCCGGAGCCTGAACAGACCGGCTATGGACAGCAAGCACGGCTCTACCGCAAGCTGGTGGAGATGGGGGAGAAGGAACCCCTGGTCTTGGATTCCGGGGACCTCTTGCGTGATCCGGAAGGGACCTTGCGTACTCTTTGCACGCGCTTGGGTCTGCGTTTCGAAGCAGCCATGCTCCACTGGGAGGCTGGTCGCCATCCCGCCTTCGGGGTTTGGGCTCCGGAGTGGTATCGCAACGTAGAGGCCTCGACTTCCTTTCGGCCCCACCGGGCCAGGACCGAACCCTTCCCCGAGGCGTTGCAGCCCCTGTTGGAATGGGCGCGGCCGCTCTATCGCGAGATGACCGACCACCCGGGGAGGATCCGGTGAACCCGGAGGCTTTGTTGGCGGCCGCGCGAGCGGCGAGTGAGCGTGCCTATGCTCCCTACAGTGGCTTCCCGGTCGGTGCGGCGGTCCTCGGGGCGAATGGCAGGACCTATGTGGGCACCAACGTGGAGAATGCGAGTTTCCCCCTGGCGCTCTGCGCGGAGCGTGCCGCGGTGGCGGTGGCGGTGGCGGCTGGCTGTCGCGAACTCGTGGCGGCCGCGGTGTGGGTGCCGCGCGGAGCACCCGCCCCTCCCTGCGGGGCATGCCGTCAGGTGCTCCAGGAGTTCGCGGTCGATCCGGGGGGCTTCGCGATCGTTTACGCGAGTCCGGCGGGGAGGCGCCACGCCACGCTGGCGGAACTGCTCCCGTCGCCCTTCGAACTGGGCGAAGGAAGCTAGGCCGTCGGCTCCTTGGAGGGGTGCAAGCAGAGATCCTGGGCGATGATGGCGTTCGCGATCTTGACCTCGAGGGTGTAGACCAAGGCTCCGACGGCAAGGACTCCGATGGCGAGCATGACCTCGTTGTTGGAGGGGACGTACTCGTAGATCTCGCCGAGGGTGTCAGGGGTCATTCCGGGGATGACCAAGCCCATGCCCTTTTCCAGGTACACCCCGAGGAAGATCATCACGCAGCCGAGGTTGAGCGTGAAGGGATGCCGACGCGTTTTCGGGAATAGGAAGAGCAGGAAGGCGCCGATCGAACAGGCCACGGAGAGCCACATCCATGGAACGATGGCGTCGTGGCCTTCGACCCCGGTGTACATGTATTGCATGTGGATCAGCTCGTGAGTGTTGGAGTAGTACTCCTTGAAGACCTCGGCGCCGAGCAGGAAGAGATTGAAGGCCATGAAATAGGCCATCAACTCGGCGATCTTCCAGATCGCTTCGTTGCGGATTTGGAAGCGGGTGGTCTTGCGCAGGATCTGCATCAAGATCAAGAGGATCGCGGGTCCGGAACAGAAGGCGGAGGCGATGAAGCGCGGAGCGAGAATCGCCGAGTTCCAGAAGGGGCGAGCGATCAAGCCGTTGTAGAGGAAAGCGGTCACGGTGTGGATGCCGACCGCGGCTGGAATGGAGATCCAGACCAGCGGCATGAAGAAGCGCTGATTCGGCTTCTGGCCCCGGAAGAGGGTGAACAGCAGATAGGTGACGATGACGAAGTTGAGGACCAGGTAGCTATTCAATACCACCACGTCCCAAGCCAACATCGAACGGGGAATGTTCAAGTGTCCGAGGCCGGGAATCAAGTGCCAGAAACGCTCGGGGTGGCCGATGTCCACCATGACGAAGAGGCCGCAGACCACGATCGCGGCGACCGCCAGCAGCTCGCCGTAGATCACGATCTCCTTGATCGGTTTCCACTTGTAGATGTAGGCCGGGACCACCAGCATCACCGCGGCGGCGGCAACCCCGACCAGGAAGGTGAAGTTCCCGATGTAGAACCCCCAGGAAACCTGATCCCGCATGCTGGTCGTGATCAGGCCGTGATTCCACTGGTGGGCATAGGCGGCTCCACCCATTCCGATCAAGGCGACCAGGAAGAGGAGCCAGACCCAATACACGATGTTCCCGCGCAGGATCGTGCGGATGCTGCCGGTGGAGAAATGGAGGAAGGCTCGGAAGGTGTTCACGCTGCTCTGCTCCGGATGCTCCTAGACCCCGTAGAAGTAGTAGAAGCGGGGCAGGGTGTTGAGCTCGTTCTTGAGCACGAAGACCCGCTTGTTCTCGATGATTTCCCGCACTTCGCTGCCCGGGTCCAGAAGGTTGCCGAACTTCCGGGCACCCACCGGGCAGATCTCCACACAAGCCGGGTAGCGGCCGTTGCGCGTCCGCTGGATGCAAAAGGTGCATTTCTCGACCACTCCCTTGGGCCGCGGTCGGTTCCCCAGATAGTGCATGTTCGGGTTCATCTCCTCCGGAGGCACCGAAGGAGTGGTCCAGTTGAAGTGCCGGGCGCCGTAGGGGCAGGCGGCCATGCAGCAACGGCAGCCGATGCACCAGTCGTAGTCGATGACGACGATGCCGTCCTCTTCCTGGTAGGTAGCCCCGACCGGACAGCTCTTCACGCAGGGAGCGTTGCGGCAGTGCTGGCAAGCCGTGGGGAGGTAGAAGTGCCCCTCCCGAGGGACGGTTTCGGCCTCGTAGTAAGGGTTGGCATGGGCGAAGTCGATGCCCATGTCCTTGTCCATTTCCAGCACCCGGATCCATTGGAGTTGCGGGTCCCGGCTTTGGTTGTTCTCGTCCACGCAGGCGTAGACACAGCGTCGACAACCGACGCAGCGGGAGATGTCCAGTGCGTAGCCGAACTCGACTCCCGGAATGGCCTCCTCGGTCCCGATTCGGACCTGGTCCCGCTCGTCCGGGGAGAACTTGGCGCGGTTCTCCTCCTCCAGACGGTGGACCAGATCGGTCTTCTCTTCGGGAGTCAGTTCCTTGAAGCGCTTCCGGAACCAGGGGGTGTGAGTCGGGTCTTGGCATCCCGCAGCGGTTGCGGCGGCAGCACAACCCGCCAGCGCGCAAAGGAACTCGCGGCGCGTACTCGAGGAGGTGGCGGGGTGGGTCATGGGTGATTCCCGTGCGGGTTGGGGAGGGTCCAGAGGATCAGTCGTCGTCCTCTTCGTGTTCCTCGTGCTCTTCTCCCTCTTCTTCTTGGTCTTTCTTGGGGGGCTGGACACGCGGGACCTTGCGCAGCGGGTGCATGTGGCGAATCTTCTCCAGGCGCTCGCCGAAGTCGAACTCCTTGAAGCCCGGGGAGTCGGGGTTGTGGCAGCTTCGGCAAAGACCCTCGTCGGGGAGCTGCATTTC
>CAYVRL010000188.1:0-5244 GCA_964454065.1 uncultured Planctomycetales bacterium
AAGGCCTTGGGATCATGGAAGAAATCCCTGACCTCCGCGGGAAGGGGGGGGCGCTGGGTCATCGGATCGTGGGCGTAGACGTAATCGGCCCAGACCGGTTCCAGGAAGCCCGTCAGCAGGTCCTCCGGCACCGGTTCCCCTTCCACTTCCAGCGCCACCGGCCCCGGAACGGGAGGAACTTCCCAGATCAGGGTCTCACCATCCTTTCGGGAACACGCGAGGGCCAGGAAGAGCGGCAGCGCGGGAAGAAGGCGTGCGACGGACAAGTTCACGGAGGGATCATCCAAAGAAGAAGCGGGAGGCGCGCGAAGCGCCCCCCGCGAACCGAAGGAGGAGGATCAGTAGCGGTTCTTCTGCTGGTTCATCACACTGTAGTGGTTCTGACCACTGCAGCTTTCCTGGTAGTTGTGGAACTTGCCGAAGGCGCCGATGTCGAGGACCGCCTGCATGGTGCAGTTCGGATCGCAGCAGTGCTGCAAGGTGTAGGTATGGCCGGTCTCGTGCTCCATGATGTTGGCCTCGTCGTTCAAGTACTTCTTGACGAGCTGCCGCGGCAAGCCGATGTAGGCCACGCCGATGGCGCCACCCGGAGTCGGGTCGTTGCTATTGGCGATCATCATGTCCTGACCGATGGTCCCCCATTCGCGCCACGCTTCGTCCAGCAAGCCGACGATGTCGGCACGATCGTTCGAATCCCACTTGCCACCCTTGGTCGGGACCAGATCGATGCCCCAGTTGGCCTTCATGGCCGCGTCGGCGCTGTTGACCACCGAGATCACGTGGGAACGGATGCTCGGGATGTTGTTGTTGAAAGCGGAGCGGTATTCCTCGTCCACCGGGTGGCCGGTGCGAACCGAGGCGCGCACGCTGCCGCCCGGATAGCTGGACGGGGTGGTGAACTGACGGATCTGGCCGTTCAACGCGTTCTGGGCCGCCTCTTCGGGAGTCCAGGGACGGTCGATCTGGAACTGGTGGCCATCCTGGGTGGTGAAGATCTCGTGGGCGAAACGGGCGTCGAACTCATCCGCCGTGTAATCGGCCAGCGAGGGAAGCTGGGCCCAAACATGGCCGGTGGAATCGACGTAGGGACCAGAGGTCTGAACGGGGGTGAACGCGAAGGAGGCGAGCGCGAGCCCGCCCAAGAGGGCTAGGGTCTTCATGTCGAGTGGTTTCGTGGGGGTTTTCCTGACAGGAGGGGAGAGGAGGGTACGGACTGGGGAGACTATCGGGACTGGATACCCCCCTTCCAGGTTCCCCATTCTTGACGGAGCCCCCCGCGAGAAAAAAGGGATTTCCTAAAACACACCTTTCCCGTCGAAGCTTGTGACTTCTTCTTCATTCCGACCAGGACGTCTCCCTCCGTGGGGATCACGGCGATGACTCCATCGGAAGGCGGACCAGGACTTCCCGTGTTCGCGCCGCGGGGTCGAAGGCCAGCGCCAGGAGATGATCCACGACGAACTCCATGCTGTTGAAGGCCCGATCCTCCTGGAGCTTGCGGAAACGCTCGACTTCGGGGAAGACCTCCGGGGAGCTGGCGCGGATCCGCTCCTGCATCGCGGTGTCCACGATCCCCGGGGCGACCGCGTGGGCACGCAAGCCGTGCTCCGCCTCCTCGAGTTGCACGGTCTCGGTCAGGCGCTCGACGCCCGCTTTTCCCGCGCAGTATGCCGCCCAACCGGCCAGACCGTTCCAGGCCGCACCGGAACTGATGTTCAGGAGGACCCCTTCGTCCTCGGAACCGGCTCCGCGCGCACGCAAGTGACGGACGAAGATCCGAGTGCCGTGCAACACTCCGATCAGGTTGGTGCGCAGGTGTGCGGCCAGCGCCTCCCCACTCAGCTCGCGGACCGGGATGACCGGGGACAGGATGCCGGCATTGTTGACCCAGAGGTCGATCCTCCCGTAACGCTCCAGTACCGCGGCGCCGAAAGCCTCCATCGCGCTCTCGTCCCCCACATCCAGGCGATGGACCAGGACCTCGCCGCTCGGGGGAAGGGCCGCGGAACTCCGCGCGCACAACCCCAGACGCATCCCCCGCGCCGCGCACACCTCGGCCAGGCCAGCGCCGATACCGCGACTGGCGCCCGTGATCACCACCACCTTGCCGGAGAGATCGGGAAGTGCCATGGACCCAGTCTCCCCCTTTCCCGGAGCGCGGACAAGCCGTCACGCCGCGTTCCGGCGAGCGAATCCAGAGTCCATGGACGATACTCCTCCCGTTCACCTCACGGTTTATCGCTGGGCCGGCCATTGGGGTCCCTTTCGGATCCGAGTCCCTTGTGGGGAATGTCGCCTGACCGGCGACATCATCGCCGACGTACTCGAGAACGAGCTGGCCGGGATTCCGGTGGCCGTGGAGACCCGGGAATGGCTCTCCGAGTGGTGGAAACCCCTGTTCCATCGCGGTTGGCACGCCCCGATCGTGATGGTCGATGATCGGGTGATCAGCCAGGGCAACGCCATCAACCGCGGCTTGCTGACCCAAGCGGTGGTCGAAGCCCATGTCCAGCGAGCCTCCCTGAGCGGCAACCACGTCTTCGGCAAACTGACGTGTCCCCACTGCACACGGGCCAAGGGTTATCTGGAGGAAGCGGGGATCGACTTCCAGTGGCACGACGTGATCCGCGAACCTCGCTCCCTCTACGAGATGCTGGGGAGGGTGAAACCCTTGATCGGGCCGAAGACCCCGGTGACCGTGCCCCAGATCTGGATCGACGGCCAATACGTGGGCGGCGCGGACGAACTGTCGCGGGTGGTCCACGCCGAAGTCGAACCCAATCCCGAACGCGGCCAGTGCTCCCTGTCCCGCCCGGGCCTGCGCCTTGGCGGTTGATTCTCGGAGACGCTATTCTCTCCGCCGCCTTGTTTCGCCCAAGGCTTCTACTCCTCTTTCCACCCACGGATTCTCGGCAGAAAGCACATGAACCGTCCGCTCGATCCTTCCCCGATGATCGCGCGCGTCCGCGCCATCCTCGAACAAGTCGCCGCCCGCTACCGGCCCGGTTCGCCCCAAGCCATCGCGATTCGAGAGGCCGCGGAAGCCGTCCAGGACCAAATGAGCCGGGAGCATCTGCAACAAGTACTCGACTATCTGCGCCAGAAGCGGAACTTGGAGTTCGACGAGGCTCAGCGGCGGGCCCTGCGGGAAATGGGGCTCCAACCCTGAACGGAATCGGGCCGGGACGGCGGCTTTCGTCCAGCGGGCCCGTGTGAATCCCCCTCCGGGGCGCGTCCCTCCACCGCTCGGTGGCGGTCGGAGGTTCCGATCCCGCCCCGGGAAAACCCACCACCGAACTGGGCCAGATTCCGTAGAGTGGCCCTGTCCCCATGGAATTCCACCTGGCCCACACCATGATCCGGGTCCGCGAGCTCGACCGCTCGCTTTCCTTCTACACGGGCTTCCTCGGCTTGCGTGAAGTTCGCCGTCACGCGATCGGAGACGAGGCCACGCTGGTCTTCCTCACCGACTCCACCGGTCATCACGCGATCGAGCTGACCTGCAATCACGACGGTCGCGACTACCAGCTCGGCGACCAGTTCGGACACCTCGCGTTTCACGTCACGGACATCGAAGCGGTGGTCACCGAGATCGAAGAGCGCGGTTGGTCCTACCGGCGGAGCAGACCGGAGCTTGCCTCGAAGTACGTGTTCGTCAAGGATCCGGATGGCTACGACATCGAAATCCTCGAAGCACCCAGAACATGAAATTTCCCTCACCGAAACGCTTTCTCGGGGTCCTGCTGATCGCATTCGTGGCGATTCAGTTCATCCCCCTGGAACGCGACGACCCGCCGCCCGGAGAGACCGTCGATGCTCCCCCGGAAGTCCTCGCCGTCCTTCAGAAAGCCTGTTGGGACTGCCATTCCCGTGAAACCGTCTGGCCGTGGTACAGCAAGGTGGCTCCCATGTCCTTCCTGGTGACCCACGACGTTGCCGAGGGGCGGGAACACCTCGATTTCACGGCCTGGGACGGCTACACGGAGAAGAAGCGCGCCCATGCCATCGGCCACTCCTGGGAATTGGTCGAGGAAGGAGAGATGCCCCCGCTGCCCTATCGCCTGATGCACCCCGAGGCCCGGCTCACGGAGCAGGATCGCGCCGCGCTGCGCGCCTGGGCCGCCGCCAAGGGTTCCGACGAGGAGGGGGAGGAACACGAGGAAGGGGAGGAACACGAGCACGAACACGAGCATTGAGCCTGCCGCGGCCGATCCTCCTGGCTGAAGACCGGGAGCTGCGCCCTCCCCTGCTCCTGGCCCCGATGGAGGGGGTGACCGATCCTTCCTTCCGGGCGCTCGTGGCAGCCGCCAATCCGGGCGCCCTCGGCGCGGTGAGTACCGAGTTCCTGCGCGTCACCGCCCCGCCCCTGCCGCTCGCTACCCTGCGCCGAGAACTCGGCCCAGCCATTCCCGGAGTGCTGCGCGGCTTGCAACTCATGGGAAACCGTCCCGACATGGTTGCCGCCACCGCCGCGCGCGCCGGCGAAGCCGGAGCGGACTTCCTGGACTTGAACTTCGGCTGCCCCGCGCCGCGCGTCTTCCAACACCGAGCCGGGGCCGCGCTGTTGGAGGATCCTCCGGCTCTCGAGTCCCTGTTGCGCGCGGTCGTGGAGGCCTGCCCACTTCCGGTCACCGCCAAGATCCGCGCCGGCGGGGAGGACGATCGCCGCCTGGAGGAAATCGCCGCCCGGGTCGAGGCGGCCGGGGCGGTGGCGCTGACCGTTCACGCGCGCTTGCGGGTGGAGTCCTATCGGGCGCCCGCCGACTGGAGCCGGATCCGACGCGCGGTGACCGCGGTCACGATTCCCGTGATCGGCAACGGCTCCGCGGATTCCCCGCGCGCGATCGAACGGATGTTCGCGGAAACCGGGTGTGCCGGGGTCATGGTGGGGCGAGGGGCTCTCGGCGATCCTTGGGTCTTTCGCCGCTGGCGGGCGCTGCGGGAGGGGCGGGAGGACGTCCCCCCGAGCCCGGCCGACCGGCTGGCGTGGCTGAACCGATACCGCGAGCGCATGGAAGCGGGCGGGGCCACTCCGCTCCAGGCCGCGGGACGCTTGAAACAGGCCCTCAAGGCGGCGTGGACGAGCGGCGCCCTTCCCGACCCCCCGGCAGATCGCCGCCGCGGGATCTTGCGCGAACGGGATCCGGGGGTTCTGCTCTCGCGCCTGGGGGCCGAAACCCCGGCGCGAACTCGCTACTGAGCCGCCTTCGCGGCCTCGGCGGGATCCGGAACCGGATCGCCGAT
>CAYVRL010000189.1:0-5214 GCA_964454065.1 uncultured Planctomycetales bacterium
CTCGCTGGTCGCCGCTTTGGAACGCCAAGTGGCTTCCAGCGGGAGGGTTGGGAACTATCGGGAGCTGGGTTGGGAGCCCGACTCCCGGGAGGCGGTGGCCTTCGCGCTGCTCGCCGACGCCTTCCTCTGCGGGGAGCCCGCGAGCTGGCCCGGGACCACCGGGGCGCGGGGATCCGCCTTGCTCGGGAAGTGGATCCCGGTACCTCGTGCTTGACCCCGTCCCGACCGTTCCTATCATGTTGCTTCGGTCGCCTTGGACGCTATGGACAGGGCGGCGGATTCCCGCGCCCCCCCCTAACCCGGACCTCCCACAGGGCAGTCGAATGACCCATCGGACCTCGGTACGCAGCCTCTTCCTGGCCGCCGTCTTCTCGCTCGCATCCCTCGCCCCGCTGGCGGCGCAGTCCCAGGATGCGGAAACCCTCTTCCTCGAAGGGATGAGCGCTTTCCGTAACGGGGATCACGACACCGCCCTGCAGCGCTTCCGGGAGGTCATCAAGCTCGATCCCACTCGGGCCGACGCGATGAAGCTGATGGCGGAGAGCCAGGACGCCCTCACCCGTCTCATGATGGCAGGGGGGGAGTTCCAGACCTTCGCCTTGGAAGTCTTGCGGGAAGCCCGCGCCCAACGGCGGGAAGCGGTGATGGACGCGGATGCCGCGGCCGCGGCCGCCGAAGGCTGCTTCGCCGGGAACTACGCCGATCGCGCCAAGGCCATTTTCAAGCTCGGGCAGACCTACGGCCCCTTCGCGGTTCCCCCGTTGGTCGCCGCCTTCGCCAAGGGAGATCAGTCCCGCTCGGAAATGGCGGTGTACGCACTGCACCGGCTCGGTTCCGACGCCCTGGTGCCCCTGCTCGCTGCGACCGAATCGCCCAACGTGGACGTGCAACGTGGCGCGGTGCAGGCACTGCTCTTGATGGGCGACTCGCGTGCCGATGCCCGCCTGGCGGAGATGGCTTCGGATGCTTCCCTGGAGGGCAGCATCCGCGTGTTGGCCGGGAGCGCGGGCGGCGGAGATGCCGCGGCCCTCTACGCCCAGCAGGGTTGGGCCTACTACGTGAACGATCCCAAGCGCGGTCTCACGGAAGTCGAGAACTACGGAGTGTTGTGGCAGATCGATGGCTCCCGCTTGTCGCCCATCGAGACTCCGGCGCCGCTGGTGCCGTTGGAACTCGCCCGGGATGCCTTCGCTCGTTCCTCCGCGCTCGGAAACCCCGATGCCCCTGCGTCCGAAGCCTTGGTCCTGGGCGCGGAAGCGGGTTACCTGGCTTCCAACGGCGATGCCGACGGAGCTGCGGCCAAGGAAGCCGCCGCGCTGCAACTCGGACCCGCCGCGGTGGATCGTGCGCTGGGAGGCGCTCTGCAGCGCGGGGATCTCTCTGCGCAATCGGCCTTGGTGGGCTTGTTGGACGGCCCCGGCGCGGGGGCTTCCGCGAACCTGCACAATGCCCTCCAGAGCCCCTACCCGACCGTACGTTTCGGCGCGGCGATCGCTCTCGCCCATGACGGGGATGCTTCGCCCGACGTGGTCGGTCTCCTCGCTTCGGCTGCTCAGCTCCAGGCCTTGCGCGTGGTGTCGATCATGGATTCCGACGCCCAGCGCGCGGGAGCCCTGGCTTCGGCACTGGATGGCCAGGGGATCGTCGCCGTGGTCGCGGATTCCGGTGCGCAGGGGCTGCTGGATGCCCGCCGCGCCACCGTGGTGGATGCCTTCGTGGTTGCCGATCCCTTGCCCGATCTCTACGCCCGGCGGGTGGTCAAGGAGCTGCGCAACATGAGCGACTACTCCGATACCCCGGTTTTCGTGCTCGGTTCCGAACAGACCGGAGACATCGATTCCGCGGAAGTCGTCGATCAGCTCTCTGCCGCGGAGGTCGCCGCCGCTTTCGGCGAGTTGGACGTCGAACGTCAGGGCTATACCGCCGCCGCCACCGCCGCCGCGGAGGCCTTGGATCGACTCTCCTTCGCCGACCCGGCTGCCGTGGCCGCGGTCGCCGGGGATCTGGCCCAGCTCCTCGGACGGGACGACGCCCTCGCCATCCCCGCGATGCACGCGCTCGGCCGCGTGGACGGCGGCTCCGCCTCCACCGCTTTGCTCGGGGTGGTCGCGGACCAGAGCCGGAGTTCCGCCGCCCGCGCCGCTGCCGCCGACGCATTGGCCGGGATCCTCGGTCGTGATTCCGGGGCCCTCCAGGCCGCCGCCGGAGAGACGCTCCGGGCCGCCGCCGCCGCCGGGGACGCCGCCTTGGCGCGCTCCTGTAGCCGGGTCCTCGGCATGCTCCCGGCCGCCGGTTGATCCACCGTCCGCCAGAGTAGCTCAGGGGTAGAGCACCGCTTTCGTAAAGCGGCGGTCACGAGTTCAAATCTCGTCTCTGGCTCCACTCGACCACCCCCGGCGCCCCCCCGCGCGCCGGGGGTTCCCCGACACCTGGTGCCGGGTGACTTCTTCCCGTTTCCTGACACGAGTTGCCGGGGACGAACCGTTCATTTCTTGTCACCTCGAACCGGGGAAGGCGTCTTCGTGGGGTCATGCCCAGGATCGACCGACAGGATCAACCGGGGTGCTTGCACCACGTCCTCAGCCGCGGAGTCGCACGGCGGACCTTGTACGAGGATCCCTGTGATTATCAGGCTTTCATGACCCTGCTCGCGGGCGAAGTCCGCCGAGACTCCTTGCGGGTACACGCCTTCGCATTGATGCCCAACCATTTCCATCTCCTGGTCACCAGTGCTTCGGGATGTTTGAGCATCGCCATGCAGCGACTCCTCAACCGCTACTCCCGATTCTTCAATCTGCGTCTGGACCGCGCCGGTCCCTTGTTCCAGGATCGATTCCATTCCAAACCGGTCGAGGGAGAAGACTACCTTGCGAACGTGGTGCGTTACATCGATCGGAATCCTTGTGCTGCGGGACTGGCGACCGCCCCGGGCAACTATCCCTTCGGTTCGGCCGCCGTCTACCTCGGAAAGGCGCAAGCCCCATGGCTCGCTCGGGCGCTCGTCGAGGACCTGGCATGCGGGTTGGTGGGCGCCGACCGCTTCGACACCGAGGTCTATGGAGCGGCTTTCGGGTTGCTGGACCCCGATTTCGGCGCGGAGCTGGCGGAACAGCGCTTGCTCCACCCGAAGGCGAAAGCGGATTCTCTCTCGATCTTCACTTCGGGCAGCCCTGCGGCCACCCGCCGCTGGTTCCGCGAGCGAGCCCAAGTGGCTGACGGCTGTTGGGCCCCCCACCCCGCCGCGAGCACCAACGCGATTCTTCACGCGGTTCGAGTCGGCTTGCAGCGCCATGGAACCTGGCGCATGCGAGCGCGAGGGTTGCGGATCGACCTCTGGGAGGTGATCGCGACGGCTCTCCTCCGGGATCTGGGAGGCCGTGCCTTCATGCAAGTGGGCAGCATCCTGGGGTTCTCACGAGCCTGCGCACATTCCCGCTATCTCGTCCACCGCGATTTGTGCGAGGATGACACGGTCTACGAGGAACGTCTCGCTGCCACGGCCACCCTGGCGGTCCGGATTTGCCGAAAACGGCGAGTTCCTTCCTGCGGGCTGCGAACGAAGGCACGGTCGAAACCGCACCTCATCGGAAGCGGCCCAGACGGCTCCGGAAAACGGTGTCAGAAAACGGGAAGAAGTCACCCGGCATAAAGTGTCAGGGTCGGGGAGGTGGGATTCGAACCCACGACACAGGCCACCCAAAGGCCTGCCTCTACCAGGCTGAGGTACTCCCCGAGGGGGGGAAGATTGTACGGGGGCGGGTGGTGTCGTTGCGGGGTGTAGAATCCGCTGCATGCTCCGGATCGGCGTGGTCTTGTGTGGGTGTGGGCGCTTCGACGGGTCGGAGATCCACGAGTCCGTGCTCACCCTGCTCCATCTGGCGCGGCATGGGGCCGAAGCCCTCTGTTTCGCCCCGGACCGGCCGCAATGGGCCGTGTGCGATCACCGCACCGGCGAACCCCGAGAGGGGGAACGACGCAACATGCTGGTCGAAGCGGCGCGGATCGCGCGCGGGAACGTCCAACCGCTGGCGGAAGCCGATGCCGCCGACCTGGACGGTCTCATCCTGCCCGGCGGTTCGGGCGCGGCACGCAACCTCGCCGACTTCAAGGAACGGGGCGCCGATGCCACCCCCCTTCCCGAGCTGGCGGATCTCCTCCGGGCCGTCCACGCGGCGGGGAAACCCATCGGCGGGATCTGTATCGCTCCAGCCCTCTTGGCCCTGGTCTTCGGCGCCGAGCACCCCCGGCTCACCCTCGGCAAGTCCGGGCGCTCCGCCCGCGAAGCCACCCGCGCCGGGGCCGTCATGGAACCCTGTTCCGTGGATCGGATCCTCGTCGACGAGCGCCACGGCTTCGTCACCACCCCCGCCTACGTGCTCGGCCCCGGCATCGCCGAGGTGGATCGGGGCATCGGCCTCCTCGTCGAGAAGGTGCTGGCGCTTGCGGCCGCTAAGATTCGCTCATGACTCCGACTTCCGGCACCCGGCCGCTGCAGAGCGTCTTCGCGGGTCAATCCGCCAGCCCTGGAGTGGCTTGCGGCCCCGCCGTCCTTCGCTTCGCCGGAATCGACGCAACGGAACACCGCCGCATCCGGGAGGACGAGATCTCCGCCGAACTGGGTCGTCTGGATTCGGTGGCGCGCGCTGCCCGCGTCTCCCTGGTCCGCCAGCGGGAAGCCCTCGCCGAACAGTTCACTCCCGAACAGCGCCAGGTCTTCGACACCCACCTGGCGATGCTCGAGGACCCCGTGATCGAAGCGGACGTCCGCGAGCGCATCCAGAACCAGCGCATGCCCCTCGAGGCGGCGGTCAAGGACGTCTTCCACGTCTACGAGCGGCTCTTCGAGGTCGTGGAGACCGCCAGCTTGCGCAACAAGATCAGCGACATGCGGGACGTGACCCTGCGCTATCTGCGCCACTGCGAGCGGGGCAGCGGCGAGGGTCGGAGCGAACGGGAGCTTCGCGGCGGCATCCTCGTGGTCCGCGAGCTGACCCTCTCCGATCTCACCGAATGCCTGGAGAACGGCGTGGCCGGGGTGGTGGCCGAGGAAGGCTCCCTCGGCTCGCACGGCGCCATCCTGACCGCCGCGGCCGGTATTCCCGCCGTCATCGGCGTCGCCAAACTCCGCGACGTGGTCCGCGACGGCCAAACCCTGCTGGTGGACGGACACGCGGGGCAGGTCCTCCTGGATCCCACCGAGGATGCCATCGCCGC
>CAYVRL010000190.1:0-5196 GCA_964454065.1 uncultured Planctomycetales bacterium
GCCGAGAAACGGGTCCGGCTGCGGGGCGGGATCTCCGGTCCCTGGAAACTGATCCAGGATCCACGCGACGGTCGCGAATGGCTCTACCAGTGGGAGCGTGATCCGGAGGAGCAACGAGATCTCTCCCAGGATCGGGATTCCGCCGCGGCCGCGAAACGTTTACGGGCCTTGCTTCGGGCGCATCGCTGGTGGTCTCCGCAATGACTGCGGTCCGGCTCCTGGAAGGTCCCCTGGGCATGGGACTCGCTCCTCTCGGAGTTCTCTACGGGGCGATCGCGCGCTTGCGCGTCCACGCCTATCGTCGCGGTTGGTTGGCCAGTCATCGTCCCCCCATGCCGACCTTGTCGATCGGGAACCTATCCGTGGGCGGCACTGGCAAGACCCCGCTGCTCTTCGCGGTACTGGACTGGCTGGAAGCGCAGGAGATCCGGCCCGGCGTCCTTTCCCGCGGCTACGGCGGGGACGAGGGGCGGATGCTCGAAGCCCGCCATCCCACCACCTTGCTCGCCGAGGATCCCGATCGTCGGCGGGGCCTGCGCCAGTTCCTGGTCCACGGGCCGCCCGAGGTCTTGATCCTCGACGATGGTTTCCAGCACCTGCGTTTGCAGCGGGATCTGGACGTGGTTCTGCTCGATGCCACGCGGCCCTTTGGTCGCTGCCTGCCCGCTGGACGCTTGCGCGAACCGATCGGAGCTCTACGCCGCGCCGATCGGGTGGTCCTCTCTCGGGCGGATCTGGTCGGCGCGGAGGAGCGTGCCGCGATCTGGCGGCGCGTGGGGTCGATCCGGCAGGGCCTTCCCGAGCTCCCCCGCATCGAGGGCGGAGTTCGCGCTTCCCGGATTCGCAACCTGGCGACCGGGGAGGAACTTCCCTCCGAGGCCCTGCGCGGGCGCCGCGCCCTGCTCGCGGCCGGAATCGGCAATCCCGGTTCCTTCCGGCGCCTCTGCGAGGACTTGGGGGTCGAGGTCGCGGGTACCCAATGGGAACGCGATCACTGCGCCTGGCCGGAGCGTGCCAAGCAGGGCTGGGAGTCCCAACCTTGCGTGCTCGTCACCGAGAAGGACGGAGTCAAACTAAGGGACGCGGTGCCGGACTCGGTCTGGGAAGTCCAGGTGGACTGGGTCTTCCATCGCGGCGAGGAGGACTGGCGGCAAGCCTTGGATGCCTTGGTCCTGCCGCTCCGCGCTGCCCGGATCGAACCCTTGTGGGCGGCGGTGGATGGGGCCGCGGCCCGGGAGGGGGGTGGTCGATGAGCCATCGTCCCGAAACCCGATGGCGACGACTGCGGCGGCGTTGGAAGGGGCAGCCCGGGATCGTCCCGTGGCTCCTCGCCCTTCCCCAGCGAGCCTTCTTTCGATTCCTGGGCCTTCTCCCTTGGCCTCTCTCCCGAGAAGTCGGGGCCTGCCTCGGTCGGCTGGCCTTGCTCTCTCGCCGCCGCCGGGCCATCGGCCTCGCCAACCTGCGTCTGGCCCTACCCGAACTCGGGGCCAGGGAACGAAGGCGGCTCCTGCGTCGCTCCTGTGCCCATCTGGGTCGCACCGCTGCGGAGGCGGTCCTCCTGGTGCCCCGTTTCACCGCGGCTTCCCCCGAGGCCTGGATCGCTTACGAAGAGGGGGCGGAGGAGCGGCTGGAGGCGGTCCGGGGCCGTGCTCCGGTCTTCTTCCAGGCCCATCTCGGGGCTCCAGAGATGGCGATCATCGCCCTCCTGGCCCGCGGCCTGGCTCCCGCCACCCCGACCCGGCCCCCCCGGAACCACTACCTGGCCCGGGATCTCGCCTCCTCGCGCAATCGCGGTGGAGTACTCGCCCTGCCTCGCCAGGGGGCCTTGCGACGCATGCTCCGGCACCAGGCGGAGGGCGGAGCCCTGGTCTTCACCGCGGATCAGAACGCCCATCACCAGCCGCTCTTCGTGCCCTGGTTCGGGAGACGGGCGGCCACCGAGCGCGCCCCCGCGGCTCTCGCCCTCCGGGGCGGGGGGCCGGTGCTGGTATCCTGGTGTCTGCGCGTCGTGGGAGAGCGGCCCTACCGTTTCGGGTGTCGGCTCGTTCGCCCGGGCGGGAATCCCATCGCCCGGCCCGCGGAGTCGGATTTGCGGGAACTGCTGCTCGCTTGTCACGGTGCGCTCCAAGAAGTGGTCCGCGCCCACCCCGAGCAGTACCTCTGGATCCACGACCGCTACCGTACCCGGCCCCCCGAGGAGGAAGAGTGAGCGAGCGTCCCCGGACCGTTTCCCTGAAAGACCGCCCCAGCCTGGTGACCCTGGACGTCCTCGGCCGAGCCGTGGACCCCATCCCGGGTTTCGGAGCCTGGCTGGCCGCTCTCCCCGACGTCTACGCCGGTCACGATTTCCGGCTCCTGGCCCGCCGCTGGGCCGAATGTGCCGCGGAAGGACGTCCCGTGGGCATGGGTTTCGGCGCCCACGTGATCAAGGTAGGGGTGCAGGCCCAGCTCCTCGACTGGATGGAGCGGGATGCCCTCCACTTCCTCGCCACCCACGGTGCCGGCGCCATTCACGATCTGGAACTCGCTCTCGCCGGGCGGACCAGCGAGGACGTCGCCGCCGCGCTGGACGAGGGGCGTTTCGGAATGACCGGTGAAACCGTCGAGGTCTGGCAGAGCGCCCTGGCCCGGGTCTCGGCCGAGAAACTCGGTCTCGGGGAAGCGTTGGGGCAGGAGATCCTGGAGGGCGATTTCCCGCACAGGGAACATTCCTTGCTCGCCCGCGGGGTGATGCTGGAACGGCCGCTGGCGGTGCTGGTGGCCTTCGGCACCGATACGATCCACGTGCATCCCAATCTCGATGGAGGCGCCCTCGGCGAAGGCAGTCTGCGCGACTTCCAGAAGCTTTGCCGCTTCGTCTCCACCCTGGAGGAAGGCCTCTGGGTGAATCTGGGCTCGGCGGTGATCCTACCCGAAGCCTTCTTGAAGGGCGTGGCCCTGGCACGCAACGCCGGAGTGGATCTGGGTGGGATGATGACCGCCTCGCTGGACATGATCCGCCACTATCGTCCCACCCAGAACGTGGTGTTGCGCCCCCCTGGAACCGGGCTGCAGCTCACCGGGCAGCACGAACTGCTGGTTCCCCTGCTCCATCAGGCGGTGCGCTGGGAACTGGCCCGACTCGAGGGAGGCGGCGATGAAGGAGCGTGAACTGATCCCGCTGTTGCGGGGGCTCGGGACCCCCGAGGTGGCGGTCCTCGGCGATTTCATGCTCGACCACTACATCTGGGGAGAGGCCTCGCGGGTCTCGCCGGAGGCTCCGGTTCCCGTCGTCCACTCCGGTCGCGAGGAATTGCGCTTGGGTGGGGCGGGGAACGTGGCTGCCAACCTGGTCCAAATGGGTGCCCATCCCCTGGCCTTCGGCGTTCGGGGGGCCGATCCCCGTGGGGACGACCTGCAGCGATTGTTGGAGGACTGTGGGACGGTCGCGGCGGGCCTGTTGGTGCGGGCCGAGCGGTCCACCACCCAAAAGATCCGGGTCGTCGCCCGCAGCCAGCAGATGCTTCGGGTGGACCGGGAGCATACCGCCCCGTTGTCCCAGGAAACCGCGGAGGAACTGCTCGCCGCTCTGCGCGCGGCTCCTTGGCGAGCCCTGGTGTTGAGCGATTACGGCAAGGGCGTGTTGACCCCCGCGGTCGTCGAGGGTGCCCTCGCCGAGGCCCGGCGGCGGCAGGTTCCGAGCCTGGTCGATCCCAAACGGCGGGACTTCGAGGCCTACGCCGGGGCCACTGCGATCACTCCCAACCGCCAGGAGGCCGAGCGTGCCCTGGGGCGTCCACTTCCCGATCTGGAGAGCCTCGCCGAGGGGAGCGAGGAGCTTCGGCGACACGCTCGGGTTGAGGTCCTCCTCGTCACCCTGGGGGCGGAGGGGATGTTCCTTTGCCGGGAAGCCCGGCCCCCGCTCCATCTGCCCACCGCGGCCCGACAGGTCTATGACGTGACCGGAGCCGGTGACACCGTGATCGCGACCCTGGCGGTGGCCCTCGCGGGGGGGCTCCCCTGGGAGGCCGCGGTGCGCCTGGCGAACGTGGCCGCGGGTCTGGCGGTGGCTCGGGTGGGAACCGCCGCGGTCGGGCGCGAGGAACTCCTCCATTCCTTGAGTGCGTCCACCCCCGCCCGCAAGATCGTCAGCCGCGAGGAACTCCCGGGGGCGCTGGCCTCCTTGCGCCGCGAGGGTGGCCGACTGGTCTTCACCAACGGATGCTTCGACATCCTCCATGCCGGACACGTGCGCTACTTGCGGGAAGCGCGGGGCCTGGGGGACGCGCTGGTGGTGGGGATCAACGACGACGCCTCGGTGGCCCGATTGAAGGGGCCGGAACGACCCTTCAACTCCCTCGACGATCGCTGCGAGGTCCTCGCGGGCCTGGAAGCGGTGGATCTGGTGGTGCCCTTCCCCGAGGACACTCCCGAAGCACTGATTCGGGAGGTCTGCCCGGAGGTCCTGGTCAAGGGAGGGGACTGGAAGGACAAGGGGGTGGTCGGGGCGGATTTCGTGGAATCCCATGGAGGGGAAGTGCACTTGATCGATCTCCTGCCCGGGCGCAGTACCAGCGGGATCGCGGAGCGGATTCGGCGCCGGTGAGCCGGACTCCCGCGGTGGTTTCGAAGGGCGTGCTGTTGCCGCTGGGGTTGGTGGCGGGCTCCTTGTCCGGCATGTTGGGAATCGGTGGCGGCCTGGTGATCGGACCCGCGTTGGTCCTGCTCGGTCTGCCGGTGGCGCGCGCGGTGGGAACTTCGCTGGTCTTCGTCGCCCCGGTCGCGGCGGTGGCGGTCCTCGCGGGCCTGGCGACCGACTTCCGGGGGCCGGTTTGGATCAGTGCCCTGGCGGTGGCCCTCGGCGGCCAGCTCGGTGCCCCCCTGGGAGCGGCTCTGGTCCAGCGGTTGCCGGCTCGGGGCTTGCGACTCCTCTTCGTCGCCTTTCTCTTCTACATGAGCCTGGTGCAGTTCGGAGTCTTCGCTGGCGGGGTACCCGGCAGTCGGCCCGGTCTGGGTTTCGAGGACGGTCTTCGCTTCCTGCTGGATCTGCTTCTCGGAGTGGGGGCGGGGATCTCGTCCGGATTGTTCGGGATCGGTGGGGGTGTGATCGTGGTCCCCGGCCTCTTGCACGTGCACGGAGGGAGCCTCTTTCCCGCCGCGGCGGCCACGAGCCTGGTGTGGGTGGGTCCGACCGTGAGTCGCGGGTGGGGGGTGGAG
>CAYVRL010000191.1:0-5145 GCA_964454065.1 uncultured Planctomycetales bacterium
GCTGCATGTTGGAACCCATCAAGGCCCGGTTGGCATCGTCGTGCTCCAGGAAGGGGATCAGGGCCGCCGAGATGCCCAGGATCTGCCCGGCGTCCACGTCCAGGTACTCCACCTCGGAGACCGGTTTGAGCATGAATTCGCCGTGATGGCGCGTCATCACCAGCCCGTTCTCGTCCGGCACCAGCCGCCCCTTCTCGTCGAGTTGCGAATCGGCGGGAGCGAAAACCCGCTCGTATTCCTCGTTGGCGCGCAGGAAGCGGATCTCATCGCCGACCTTGCCCTTGACCACGACCCGGTAGGGAGAGACCAGGAAACCGTAGTCGTCGACCACCGCGTAGAGGGCCAGGGAGGCGATCAAACCGATGTTGGCCCCTTCCGGAGTCTCGATCGGGCACAGACGCCCATAGTGACTGATGTGGACGTCCCGCTCCTGGAAACCGGCCCGTTTCCGGTTCAGACCGCCGGGACCCAAGGCGGAGAGGCGACGCTCGTGCGTCAGCTGGGAGAGAGGATTGGTCTGGTCGACCACCTGACTCAACTCCCCACGCGCGAAGAACTGGTCGACGGAGGTCGAGAAGGCCTTGGCGTTGACCAGGCTGCGGGGAGTCTGGGTCTCCGAATCGTCCTGCTGGGCCATCCGGTCCACGGCACCGCGGGCGACCTTGATCAAGCCCTTGCGGAAATCCTCGGCCGCCAGCTCCCCGATGGTGCGCACCCGACGGATACCGAGGTCGTCGATGTCGTCTACCTCGCCCTTGCCCATGCGCAGCCCGAGGATGTACTGGATGGTGTGCAGGAAGTCATCCGGCTGCAAGGTCACCGGCCCATTCTCCGCCTCCTCGGGACGGCCGAACTTGCGGCTGATCCGGAAGCGACCGACTCGACCCAGGCTGTAGCGCTGGCCGTCGAAGAAGCGGTCGTGGAGGAGGTCGCGGGCCTTGTCGAGCTGGACCGGGTTCCCCGGCCTCAACTTCTGGTAGATCGCCGCCAAGGCCTCTTCGTACGTGGCGGCGGTATCTTCCTTGATCAAGGACTCGAGGATCAGGGTGTCCTCCACCCCATCCAGGACGTCGATGGCCTTGAGGTCCGACATCGAGATCCGCTCCGCGGCCTCGGAAGTGATGGGCTGGCCGGCCTCGGCCCAGACCTCACCGGTCTTCTGATCCCGAACCTGGGCCAGGGCCAGCTTGCCCTCCAGAGCAGCGGCGAACTTGGCGCGCGTGGTCTTCCCCCGCTTGATGGTCTTGACCGGATAGAAGAGACGCAGGATCTCATCGGTGGTGCCCTTCTCCACTCCGGTCGGTTTCAGGGCCCGCAGCAAAGTGAGCGCCGAGAACTTGGACTGCTGGTCGATGCGGACTTGCAAAGTGCCCTTGCCGGAAACGGAGATCTCCACCCAGGAACCCCGCTCCGGGATGATGCGGGCGGAGTGGAGCTTCTTGTCGCTCCCGTGTACGTCCACCGAGAAGTCGATCCCTGGAGAACGGTGGAGCTGCGCCACGATGCACCGCTCCGAACCGTTGACGATGAATTCCCCACCACCGAGCATGACCGGGACCTCGCCCAGATAGATGTCTTCCTCCTTACTGCCACTCGCCGAGCGCAGGGCGACCCGCACCCGCAGGGGATAGGCATAGCTGTACTTGAGTTCCCGGCATTCGTCCGGTTCGTAGCGGGGCCGCCCCAGCGTGTACCCCAGGTACTCCAAGGACATGGTCTTGTCCTGGCTCTGGATCGGGAAGACGTCCTGGAAGAGCGCTTCCAGGCCCATCCTCTTGCGGCGCTTGGGAGGGACGTCCCGCTGGAGGAAATCCTCGTAGGAACGAGTCTGCAGGTCGGAGAGACCGGGGAGCAGCGAATCGTCCCGAAAGGGGAACCTCCGGTAATCCCGGATTTCGAATTCGTCGATCGGCTTGGTTTCAGCTACGGGCATGGCCTTGGGACCTGGGCGAGAGAGAGGGAGACCGGAAGGAGACAGAGGGAAGCTGGGGCGCGCATGCCCCGGGTGGCAAGCGGAGCAAGCCCCCCGCCCGCCGATGGGAGTCGGCGGGAACGAGGGGGTACTCGACGCGACGAGACACGGAGTGGATCCGCGCCCTGGTCGCTATTGGAGTTTCACCGTGGCTCCAGCTTCTTCGAGCTGCTTCTTCAGATCTTCGGCTTCGTCCTTGGATGCGCCCTCCTTGATCGGCTTGGGCGCACTCTCGACGAGTTCCTTGGCTTCCTTGAGGCCGAGCCCGGTGATGGCGCGGACGACCTTGATGACGTTGATCTTCTTCTCGCCGAAGGAGTCGAGGATCACGTCGAAGGAATCCTTCTCCTCTTCGGCTTCGGCGCCGGCACCGGCACCAGCGACGGCGGCGACGGCGACGGGAGCGGCGGCACTCACGCCCCAGCGCTCTTCGAGGGCCTTGACCAACAAGGATGCCTTACCGAGGGGAAGGGCGTCGAGCTTCGTGAAGATCTCCTCGAGATCCGCGTCGAGTTCGATGGCGGTTTGGGTTTCTTCGGACATGGGTCTGGTCGGGAATCGGGGTTCTACGGCGGGTGGTCTTGGGAAGGGGGAGGAGCTCAAGCAGCCTCTCCCTGGTCCGCTCGAGCTTGCAGGGCCCGAGCGGTGGAGGCGGGAAGTTCGTTCAAGATGGTGGCGAGCATCCGGCCGGGTCCGGCGATGGCTGCACAGAGTTGGCCGCGCAAGGTCTGCCGGTCGGGCATCGCGGGGATCCGCGCGGCCTCCTCCGGACCCATCGCGCTACCGTCGAGGAAGGCGGCGCGGAACCGGACCTTCCGTTCCGGAGCCTTGACTTTCTCCCACAACTTCTCGATGGCCTTGGAGGCGGCGAGGGTGGATTCCACGTCGCCGACCAGGAAGGCCAGGGTGCCGCTCTCGGCGTCGAGGTCGATCGGGATCCCGGCTTCGTGCAAGGCCACGCGGACGAGACGCTTGCGGGTCACCTGGAGGCGGGCTCCGGCGCTTCGGACCGCGCCGCGCAGGGCCTGGGATTCTCCGACGGAGAGGGAATCCAAGTTGAGCAGGACGACGCCCTCGCGGTCACGGAGCAGCTCCCCGTACTCTCGGACGATCCACTGATTCAGTTTGCTTGCCATGGTTCTTTCCTCGCGGCTCGGAGCCCTAGTGGCTGTACTCGACCTTGAGGCCGGGCCCCATCGTGGTGCTGACCACGATGTTGCGCAGATAGGTGCCCTTGGCCGTCGCGGGCCGCAAGCTCAGGACGTAGTCGAGGAA
The DNA here is from genome assembly GCA_964454065.1 of uncultured Planctomycetales bacterium. Classification (GTDB taxonomy): domain Bacteria; phylum Planctomycetota; class UBA1135; order UBA1135; family UBA1135; genus CAYVRL01. Next base: position 3,248 of record CAYVRL010000191.1, read on the forward strand.
AGCGGTGGCGTTCTCCTCGAGTTGCTGGGGTGTGAAGGACGCCTTGCCGACGGGAACGTGGACGTTTCCCCCGGAGTCGACCCGGAACTCCACCTTGCCGGCCATGAATTCCCGAACCGCCTTGCCCACTTGCGGGGCCACGGTGCCGGATTTGGGAGAGGGCATCTTGCCTTGGGGCCCGAGGACACGCCCCAGCTTGCCGACCACGCGCATCATCGCGGGATGGGCGATCACGATGTCGAAATCGGTCCAGCCCTCCTGGATGCGCTGGGCGAGATCCTCTCCCCCGACTTCCATGGCCCCCGCTTCCCGGGCCTGATCCGCGGCATCGCCTTCGGCGAAAGCGATCACCCTCACGGTCTTGCCCAGGCCATTGGGCAGGCTGACGGCCCCCCGAACCATTTGATCGGACTTCTTGGGATCCACCCCGAGGCGGGCGGCGAGTTCGACGGTCTCGTCGAAACGGGCGCCGCGCAAGCCCTTGAGGGTGGAAAAGGCCTCGCCCAGGGGGTAGACCCTCTGCCGGTCCACCCGCTCGCGATTGGCGCGGACTCTCTTGCTGGTCGCACTCATGTCAGCCCTCCACCACCTGGATCCCCATGGAACGAGCGGTCCCCTCGATGATCCGCGCAGCGGCTTCATCGCTGGCGGCGTTGAGATCGGCGCGCTTCATCTCCACGATCTCCATGACCTGGGAGGTAGTCACGCTGCCCACGATCTCCTGCCCGACGTTGGAGGCCGCCTTCTCCAGCCCCGCCGCTTTCATCAGCAGCACCGCGGCCGGGGGTGACTTGAGCTCGAAGGAGAAGCTCCGGTCCTTGTAGACCGTGATGACGACCGGGATGATCAACCCCCGCTTGTCCGCGGTGGCATCGTTGAACTGTTTGACGAACTCGCCGATCGGCACCCCGTGGGAACCGAGCGCCGGTCCCACCGGCGGAGCCGGAGTCGCCGCGCCCCCGGGGCACTGCAGCTTGATCTTGGCGGTGATGACTTTGGCCATGTTGTTTTTTCCCTCCCTCCGGCCCCTGCGGGGACGCGGCGGTGCGTACGGGTTCGGGTGGCTCCTTCGGCAGAGGCCGAAAGGGCCGGGCGGGTCGCTCCTAAACCGGTTCGACCTGCCAGTGTTCGATCTGGACGCTGGTGGCGCGCCCGAAGATGGTCACGGAAATCCGGAGCTGCCCCTTGGTGCCCAACACTTCCTCGACCGTGCCGTCGAAACCCTCGAAGGGGCCCTCCTTGATGCGCACCATGTCGCCGGGCTTGATCCGCACCGCCAGCCGCGGAGCGGTCTCGCTCTCCTCCATTCGACTGCGGATGGTCTCCACTTCCTCGGCGCTCATCGGGACGGGTTCCTCCCCGCCGCCGACGAAATCACCGAAACCAGGGGTTTCGTGGAGCGCGAACCACACCTTACGGTCTTCCTCGGTCTCCTCCTCGGAGCCGCGCTTGCCCAGATCGCAGCGCAGCATCAAGTAACCGGGGTAGATCTTCCGCGCCGAGACCCGCTTCTTGCCGTTCTTGACCTCGGTGATCCGCTCGACGGGAACCAGGATCTCGGGGATCCGGTCCTCGATGCCATCGGCCTTGACCCGCTTGACCAGACGATCGCGGATCTTGTCTTCCTGCCCCGTATGGACCCGAACCACGTACCAGTTCATGCTCATTGCCCGACCCCCCCCCAAAGGAGCAAGCGGAAGAGGAGGTTCAGGGCCCAGTCGCTGAAGGCCAGGAAACCCATCAAGAGGAGAACGGCGATGATCACGACGATCGAGGAGTTACTGGCCTCCTTGAAGGAGGGCCAAGTGACCTTGTGCATTTCGCTCTCGACCTCGATCAGGTGGTCGGCGGTCTTCTTGCGGGCGAGGAAGGCGATCCAGGCCCAGCTGCCCCCCAGG
>CAYVRL010000192.1:0-5109 GCA_964454065.1 uncultured Planctomycetales bacterium
AGGTGTCCGTCTAGGTTGCGGGAAGGCCGGCCGGTCACCTGGCTGTGGTAGCTACAATGTTTCGAGGACCTCTCGGCTCCTTCCCCGTCGCTCGCCCTGACCCCCGTCCACGGCGACCGTGGACCCCCTCCCGCGCCTCCCGCCGCCCCGAGTGGCGACCCCGCCGCGCTGGCCCTGCCCGTGCTCCTGCACCCCATCGATGGAGTGCGGGAACGCCCGGAATACCGCGCCGAGCGGATGCTCGCCCTGGCTCGCTGCGGCACGGGCCCCCAGGTCGGCAAGATCCTCCGAGAGGGTTTGGCGGATCCCGATGACCGGGTGGTCGAAACCGCGATCCTCGGCTTCGGCATCCTGGGAAAGCCCCACGGGCTTCCGCTCCTGAGCGAAGTCCTCCGCGGAGAGGCTCCTCCGGCCTCCTACCACCGCCACGAATGGACCCTTCGCCAGCGCGCCCTCGCCGCCTATGCCCTGGGAGTGCTGGCCTCGCGGACGACCTATCCCGCACTCCGCACCGCCGAATCGGCGCCCCTGCTCGCGACCCTCCCGCGCGGCAGGACTCCCGGTGCCGAGATCGCCACCGCCTGCTGCCTGGCCCTGGGCCAGTTCCCCGCTGCGGACGCCCCGGTCCTCCTGCCGGAACTCCTGGGCGTCCTCCGTGACACGCGGCGTCTTCCCCCGATCCGTGCCGCCGCGGCGGTGGCCTCCGCGCGGCTGGCCACCCGCTCGGGGAACCTCGATCTCGCTCGAGCCACCGAACGGGTGCTGGCTCGCTCTCTCACCCTGTCCAGCGAAGCCGCGGAACTCCGTCAGGCCTGCGCCCTAGGAATCGGTCGTCTCGGCACGCTCCCTGAGCTCGCTTCCATTTGTACCGAACTCCTGCTCCGCGCACCCAAGCGGGAAGCGGATCCGCGGGTCCGCCGGCTGGCCCTGCTGGGACTTGCCGAGATCGCCTCGGGCTCCCATCCGATCGCCCAAACCAAGGTGCTCCCCACCTTACTGGCCGGGCTCCAGGACGGAACGGATCAAGATCGAGCTTGGCATGCGCTGGCCCTCGGTTGGGCGGGGATCCGCGCGACCCAGGCCGGACGTTCGCTCCCCCCGTTGGTCGCCGAGCGCCTCGCGGGCAGCTTCCCCACGAGCAACCGTATGCGCACTCGGGCCGCGAGCGGCCTCGCCCTGGGGCTGCTCGGCGCCGATTCCGCGGCCCCCCTCCTGCGGGATGCCCTGGAGAGCGTGGGGCAGGACGAGTTCCAGGCCGAGCTGAGCGCCGGCCTCGCTCTCCTCGATCGGCCCCAGGATCGTTCCGCCTTGCTGCGTCACTGGCGCGCCCTCGATCCTTTCTCCGAGGGCTGGCAGGCGGTCGCCGCCGCGCTGGCCCATCGGGATCCGGATCGGCTCCGCCTCGAACTCATCCGGCTCGGGAAACGGCCCGGCCTGGATCACGCCACCGCTTACGCCGCGGCCACTGCCTACGGGTGGCTCCATGGACCGGAGGACGTGCCCCCCCTGGTGGCCATCCTCGAAGATCCCAAGCAATCCCTGGCCGTTCGGGTGGCGGCGCTCCGCTCCCTCGGCAGAGTCGCCGAACGCACCCCGGAACGCTGGAACGCCGGATACCTGGATCTCCTGGTCCCCTACGCCGCCCCCCCCACCCTACTGGGAACTCCCGAACGGCCTGGGGTGGCGGATCGCCCATGATTCCCGGCCTCGGAGTTCGCCGTTACCCCCTCGTAACCTCCAGCCCCTCCTGTTCCCCCATGGCCCCTGGTACACTCTTTGCACAGGTACGGGTTGGCCGCTCTCGGCCCGCTCGCCTCGCCACCCAGAAATGGAGATTTCGATGAATCGCTGGCTGCTCCCGCTCGCTCTCGCCGCTTCCCTGCTGATGGGAGCGGATCTCGCCGCCCACGGCGGTACCTACCGCGGTCCCGGAGACACCGTTCCGCCCGCGGGTGGTGGCGCGGCCACCCCCACCGTGCCGACGACTCCGACCTCGCCGGCCACTCCGTCCACCCCGTCCACCCCGTCCACTCCCAACGCTCCCTCCACTCCCCAGACCCCGGGCGTGGTCGCTCCTCCCTCCAGCCAGCCGCACCAGGCGGTCACCCAGGGCACGGACTCCGGTCCCGACCTGACCACTTGGGAGTTCTGGTGGGAGTTCAACAAGGAGCCGTATCTCAATTTGAAGGCGAAGATCCACAGCGGTTCCATCAGCACCGGGGAATCGGAACTCCTGGTCGGCCTGAGCGACGTCTCGACCAGCAACAACAACACCTTCGCCCCGAGCAATCAGCAGATCACCGGGATCATCCTACCCGCCCTATCCCGAGTCCTCCAGAACGAGAGCAACCAGGACATCCTCTCCTCCGCGCTGATCGGGATCGCAAAGATCGGTCGCAGCGATCGGACCGCGGGTCTGCTCAAGCCCTTCCTGCACCATCCGAACCAGGAGATCGCGGAAACCGCCGCGCTCTCCTACGGCATCCTCCAGTACGAGCCCGCCCTCGGCGAGCTGAAGGATATGGCGATGGACACTCCCGTGGGCCGCAAGTTGGTGGACAAGGATTCGGGAGTTCCCCTGCGCACGCGGACCTTCGCCGCCTACGGCATGGCCCTGGTGGCCTATGCCAGCGAAGACCCGGAACTCCGATCCCAGATCGCCGATTCCCTGTGGACTCTCCTGGAGAGCGATGATTCGGCCCTCAAGGACATCCGCGTCGCCTGCGTGATCGGCTTGGGCCTGTGCCGGCTGGACGACCCCAGCGGCATGGTCGGCCAGCTGGAGGGTCTCCTCGGGGACGAAAGCCGGGACTACCTGGTTCGCGCCCATTGCCCGAACGCGATCGCCAAACTCCTGATGCAAGCCAACGCGGCCCCCGCGCTGGCCGATGCCGCCGCCGATCAGTTCCTCGCCCTCCTCCAGGCCAAGAACACCAAGGTGGAGATCCGCCAATCCTGTATCCAGGCCCTGGGCATGCTCGGAGGGAACCTTTCCCAGGCCAAGGTCTCCACGGTCGTCGACAAGATGATCCAGGTACAGAAGAAGGGCAAGGACCGACAGGAGAAGAACTTCACCGCGATCTCGCTCGCCTACCTCGGGGCCGAGGTCTCCGCGGTCCGGGACACCACGCTGCGCTTCCTGCTCGAGAACGTCAAGAGCGGTTCCACCGCCTACCGCCCCTGGGCCGCCCTGGCTCTGGGCGTGATGGCCTTCAAGAGCGCGGAAAAGGGCGAATCGCTCCCCGACATCGTGGGTGAATCCGTACTCAATGCCTTCAAGAAGGCCAAGGCACCCAGCGAACGCGCCAGTTACGCGATCGCTCTCGGCTTGATGAAGTACGAAGCCGCCGAGAAGGATCTGAGCGCCGCGTTGCAGAAGACCCGAGACGTCACCTTCCGTGGTTACGACTGCGTGGCCCTGGGCTTGATGGGTGCGACCGCCGAGAAGGACGCCATGACGCAACTCGTGATGGACAGTCGTCGCCTGCCGGACCTGTTGCGCCAGGCCGCGATCGGTCTCGGTCTGATGAACGACCACAGCGTCGTGGACACCTTGTTGGAACTCATGAAGCCCGCCGATCGCAGCAAGAGTCCGCCCCTTGCGGTGCTCTCCGCGGTCGCCACCGCTCTGGGTTTCATCGGGGACCACCGCTCGGTGGAACCCTTGGTCGAGATGCTGGACAACAAGAAGGACTACACCCCGCTGGCCCGGGCTTTCGCCGCCGTCGCTCTGGGGATCGTCGCCGACAAGGAAATCCTTCCCTGGAACTCCAAGATCGGAGAGGACCTGAACTACCGCGCCGCGGTCAGCACCCTGGTCGATCAGCAAAGCGCCACGGGCGTCCTCGACCTCCTGTAGGCTCAGCCGTTCTCGTCCACGACCCGTGCACACCCCGGGAGGAGGCTTCGCTCTCCTCCCGGTTCCCGATCGGGACGATCCCTCCGCCTAGGGTCGCGCTCGAAGCGGGCCATCGACCTCCGAGCGGCGGAAATCGGCGAGGATCTCCTCCGCCCCGAGCAAACGCAAACTCCCATCGGACAAGCGGAGCTGGAAGGTCCGGCCGTCACTCTCCACTCGTCTGACTCGACAGGGACCAAGGCGCGAGGAGTAGAGCCGATCTCCCGGGAGGATCCAGGGAAGTTCCTCCGGTTCCAGGCCGTTCCCGGGCTCAGCGACGCCTTCCATCACCGGGGATGGGCCAGGGGGCCCTTCCGGCCGCCCGTTCGTCCCGGCATCCTTCCACGCGTCGCTCTCCCCGACCTCATCCGCCTCCAGGAGCGGCGGAACCAGGGGTCGGCCCGCCAGGTCAGCACACAGACCATCCGCGTATTCGCTCAAGGTGGTGGAATCGAGGGAAGCCAGTTCCACTTGGAGACTCAGACCGCCGAGGAAGCGGCTGGGGGAGCGCAGGTAGATACGTCGCGGAGGAAGCAGTTCCGAGGGCCACAAGGGGAGCAGGTGGATCGTGGCGAGCATCCCCACCCGCTCCCAAGCGAGCCGCGCGGCCTGCCCTCCTCGGGCCCGGGCGCGATCCCGGAGACGTTCCAGGAGGCGCGACGGGACCCGGCGCTCCAGACTCTCGCCTTGGCGGGTGTAGAGGAGCAGGCGCCCCGGTCGCTTGCGAAGGAAGACCTTCATTCCCCGGGGCGCAAGCGCCGGAAGGCCGCCCAGCTCAGGCCACTCCAGAGCAGGAGGATTCCCAGCGGGAGGAGGCTCGCCCGCCGTCTCGCGCGCCGAACTCGTTTCGCGTGGGCGGCTTCCCCGGCCACGAAGGCGCGAAGCCGGACCATGTCGGCGTACTGGGCGGCGGGGACTGCGGGAGAGTCCTGCCAGCGGGCGAGGAAGGCATCGCAGGCCGCTTGGAGCCGTTCGGGGTGCAAGGGCTGACTCGCGTCCAGGCGCAACCCATAACGTTCGGCATCGGGATCCCCGGGGGAGGCGGCCTCCATGTCCTTCAGAGCGGCACGGGCCTCGGCCCGAGCGCCCGCACGCGCGTAGATCAGATAGCGGACCGCCCCTTCCCGGTAATCGGCCCCGGGATCCGAATGGGCGGCGGCCCAGCGCAGGAGGGAAGGTGCGTCCGTGACCTGCCACGACCTCGCGTCCCC
>CAYVRL010000193.1:0-5087 GCA_964454065.1 uncultured Planctomycetales bacterium
ACTCCCGGTCGCGGGGTCGGAGTAGGGCGAACCGATCAGCAGATCCGCGTGGCCGTCGCCATCCAGATCGCCGACTCCCGCGACGCTGCGCCCGAAGGTGTCCCCATAAGTCCCGTCGAAACGCCAAAGGAGGGCCCCATTGGCCCCGGAATAGACGAAGGCCGAACCGGCCCAGGGTTGACCCGCGACGACCGCGTAGGGGGCACCGACGATCAGATCGGGAATCCCGTCGGCATCCACGTCCCCAGCGGAAGCGACGGAATAGCCGAAGTGTTCTCCGGTGGCACCGGGGAAGTTGCCATGCACCCTCCATTCCCCTCCCAACTGGGAGGCGGGAAGGGATGCGACGAGCATGAGGCTGGCTCCGACGAGCAGGGGAAAGAGAACGCCGTGGGGCCGCCCGGTGGAGGGGTTCGTGGGGTGGACCATCCTGGGGGCTGAGGGGGGAGGCCCTATCGACTCTAGCAGAAAGTCCCTCCCTTGGCGCGGACCGCCGCATTCCGCATGCTGGGGTGGTGGGTTTCCGCTCCCTCCCTCTGCTCCTGCCCTTGTCCCTGCTCGGGGCTTGCGACGCCGCGGCCCCGCCCTCCCCCGGACCTGCCCCGCAAAGCGTTCACCCCGCCCCTCTTGCACGCATCGCGGTGATCGGAGCCAGTCTCGCCAGCGGCTTCCGGAACGGCGCCGGCGAGGAGGACGTGCCGTTCGGGGCGGTGCTGGATTCCATGCTCCTGATGCCCCACGAAACGCCCCTGGACCTGGGTACCGCGATGTTCTTCCTGGACCCGGAGGGCTATGGATCTCGCGAGGTGGAGCAGGCTCTGCGCTGGAGACCGAGTTTGGTGGTGGCCCTCGATTTCCCCTTCTGGTACGTCTATGGCTCCGGCTTCGAGGACGAAGAAGCCCGCCTGAGCCATTTGGAACGAGGACTGGCGGAGCTGGACCGTTTCCATTGCCCGCTCGTGGTGGGTGACCTCCCCGACATGAGGGCGGCGATCGGCACCATGCTGAGCCGGAACCAGGTTCCCCACCCGGAGACCCTGGAGCGGGCCTCTGCGCGCATCCGCGAGTGGGTCCGGCAGCGGGCCCGACGGGCCCCGACGACCTTGTTCTCGCTGGTCGAACGCGCGGCCCGGCGACCCTCCGGACCGGCTCCAGGGGGACAAGCCTGGCTCCAGCCGGACCATCTGCACCCTACCCTGGGCGGCTCGATCGCACTCGGCAGCGAACTGCTCCGAAAACTGGAAGCAGCGTACGGCCCCTTTCCTCCGGACACCATGGAGACCGACCCGGAACAGAGCTGGGAAATGCTGCGCGACTGAACCCCGGTTTTCCGGAGACCGGGTCGGCTCCCCTACAATGCGAGCCCATGGAGCCGTCTCTCGCCGCTCTCGAGGATCGTGCCGCCCGCAGTGGTCTACGGGGTATCCCGGAGAAGGTCTGGGCTGGAACGCGGCTCGACCATGCGGACGGTCTGGCGCTCTATCGCAGTGAGGACCTGGCCCTGCTCGGCTTGCTCGCCGACCGGGTGCGCACTCGGAGGCACGGGGACATCGCGTACTACAACGTCAACCTGCACCTCAACTATACGAACTGGTGCAACAAGTTCTGTGACTTCTGCGCATTCCAGCGACGGCCCACGGACGAAGGTGCTTATTGCATGAGTCCGGAACAGGTCCACGACGCCGTGGCCGCGGCCAACCCCGAAGTCACCGAAGTCCACATGGTCGCGGGGGTGTGGCCCGCCCTCCCCTACGCGTACTACCTCGACATCCTCCGCGCCGCCAAGGCGGCTCGACCGGAGATCCACGTCAAAGCCTTCACGATGGTCGAGATCGACCAGATCGTGAAGACGGCGGGGAAAGCCCTTCCCGAAGTGCTCGCGGAGCTGCGCGAAGCCGGATTGGATAGCCTGCCCGGTGGGGGTGCCGAGGTCTTCTCCGAACGGGTCCGGGCCGAACTCTATCCCAAGAAAATGGGCGCCGAGCGCTGGATCCAACTCGCTCGCGAGATCCACGAGCAGGGCTTCCGCACCAACTGCACGCTGCTCTACGGGATGATCGAGACCCTCGAGGAACGGGTGGACCACCTTTCCCAACTGCGTGGCTTGCAGGACGAAACCGGGGGTTTCCAGGCTTTCGTACCCCTGGCTTTCCACCCGGCTCACACGCGGCTCGCTCACCTGCCCTTCCCCAGTCCCGGGGAACGGTTGCGTTCGATCGCGATCGGGCGCCTCTTCCTGGACAACGTCCCCCACGTCAAGGCTTACTGGGTGATGCTCGGGCTGGCCACCGCCCAGACCGCCTTGTGCATGGGAGCGGACGACCTGGACGGCACGGTCACTCAGGAGAAGATCTATCACGACGCGGGGGCCGATACCCCCCAGGGGTTGAACCGGGCCTTCCTCCACCGCTTGATTCGCGCCACCGGTCACCGGCCGGTCGAGCGGGACACGCTCTACCAGGTCCTGCGGGACTACGGGCGAGAGGACGATCCGGAATCCCGGGACCCCACTCCCGTCCTCCCGACTCCCGCGGCCTTCTCCGCCTGAGCCCTCCCGCGCCCGACATGCTCCGCATCGGCACCGTGCCCTATCTGGTGGCCCGCCCCCTGGTCGAAGGCCTGGCGGAAGAGCCGGGAGTTCGCCTCACCTCCGCAACGCCCGAGGCCCTCGCTCGAGGACTCGCCCAAGGGGAGTTGGATCTGGCCCTCGCCTCCTCCATCCTCGCCCTGGAGCGACCCGACTTCCAGCTCTGGGAGGAGGGCCCGGTGATCGCCACGCAGGGGCCGGTGCGCTCGGTGGTGCTCTTCCTCCGCCCCGGGCTGGACACACCGGAGGACATCCGCAGGGTCGTCCTGGATCCCCGCTCCCGCAGTGGCCAGGAGCTGACCCGGATCGTCCTCCGCGATCTCCACCCCGCCCCATGGGAGTCGCTCGAACCGCCCGAGGGCACCGACCCCTTCGCCAGCGGCGCCGACGCGGTGCAGTTGATCGGCGACCCCGCTCTGCGCGCCCGGATCTCCCATCCCGACTGGAGGATCCTCGACCTGGGCGAAGCCTGGTTCGCGCTCACCGGGCTGCCCTTCGTCTTCGCGGCCTGGATCGGACGGCCCGGTTTCCACCCCGTCCGCGCTGAGCGCTCTCTGCGGGCCGCCGCCGCGCGCGGCCTCGCCCGGCTTCCCGAATACGCCGCCCTGCCCTTTCCCGGAGGTCTGGAACCCGCCTTCCTGCGCCAATACTTGTGCGAGGACTTGTGTTACGAGCTCCCCGCGGCGCGCATCCGCGCCGCCCTCGAGGAATTCCGAAATCGGTCCAGAGCGGCTTCCGTAGTCCAGGTCCCTGCCGGAGAATCCGGTAATCGGACGGCTTCCGAGGACTAATCCAACCGATCCGGCCCCCACAGGGATCCCGCGCAACGCATGCCGATCACCGTTCCGCTATTCCCGCTCCCGAACGTGCTGCTGTACCCGGGCGCGATCCTACCCCTGCACGTCTTCGAACCCCGCTACCAACGGATGGTCGAAGATCTCCAGACCACCGGCTCGGACCGGATCGTGCTCGGGCTCTTGAAAGGGGATTGGGAGAAGGAGTACTTCGATCGGCCGCCGGTCCACCCGATCGCCGGCCTGGGCCAGATCTTGCACATCGCCGAACTCCCGGGAGGGCTTTCGAACCTCCTGGTCAAGGGAGAGAAGCGCGTGAACATCCTCGAGGAGGTGGAATCCGGCACCCCCTACCGGCAAGTGGTGATCGAAGACCTGGACGAAATCCAGGACTGTGGCGCCGAGGAGAGCTTGCTCCGCACTCAGCTCCAAGAGGGCCTCTTCGAGTTCGCGGATGGCTCCTTGATGCTCGATGCGAGCGCTTCGGTGGGTTACCTGGCGGACGTCCTGATCGTTGCCTTGCCCAATGCGATGAAGGAGAAGCAGGAGCTCTTCAGTATCCTGCGGGTCCGGGAGCGGGCTCACGCGGTCCTCGAGATCCTCCGTGCCACCAATGCCGAGCGGCGTTTGTTCCGGGCCAGCGACGACCAGGACGACAACAGCCCCTGGAACTGAGACCTCCTCCCGCGGTCTGCCCGGCCGCTAGGGTGGAGTCTCCTCCCGCTCCGCGCCCTGCTCCCCGATGCTGGTCCTGTACGATCCCCGCTGCCTGCTCCACGACCCGGGTCCCGGGCATCCCGAGAGCGCGGAACGGCTCCGCGTCGCCCACGCCGAACTCCTGGGACGACCCCTACCCGGTCTCCGTTTCGAGGTTCCGCCTCTCGCTCCCCATGAGAGCATGCGCCGAGTCCACGGTCCGGATCTGCTCTCTCGACTGGAGGATACGGTGCTGGAGCGACACACCCAGTTCGATGCCGATACCGGAGCCTGTCCCGAATCCTGGACCGCCACGCGGCTCGCCGCTGGAGCCGCGCTGCGCGCCACCGAAGCTTGCCTGATCGGGGAATGCCGCCGCGCCTTCGCTCTGGTTCGTCCCCCCGGGCATCACACCGGCGCCGACCACCCCGCCGGTTTTTGCCTGCTCAACGGTGTCGCGATCGCGGCCGCCCACGCAGTCGCCGACTGCGGCTGCGAACGGGTGATGATCCTGGACCAGGACGTCCACCATGGGAACGGCACGCAAGCGATCTTCTGGCGCCGTGGAGACGTGGCTTTCGTCTCCAGCCATCGTTCCCCTTTCTATCCCGGCAGCGGCGCCGCCGAGGAGCGGGGAGAGGGACCAGGCGCGGGCCTCACCCTCAACCTTCCGCTGGATGCCCGCACCGACGACGCCGGTTTCCTGGAAGCATGGCATGGGGTCGAGCCGCTGGTCCGGGAATTCCGCCCCGAGCTCCTCCTGGTCTCCGCCGGTTTCGACGCATGGGAAGGGGATCCGGTCGGCGGTTTGCGCATCACGGTGAATGGTTTCCGCGCCCTCGCTCGCCTCTTCCGCTCCTGGGCCGATTCCCTCGGCCACGGTCGGGTGGTGTGGGTCCTCGAGGGAGGGTACGACCCGGTGGCCTTGGCGGCCTGCGTGCGGGCCACCCTGGAAGAATCTGGCCCCCCTGGGTGGACCTGATTCCCGGCCCCAGGCGTAACCTCCCGCG
>CAYVRL010000194.1:0-5030 GCA_964454065.1 uncultured Planctomycetales bacterium
GAGGAAACTAATCGCGGACGCGGACCACGATCCAGTACCCAGTTCCTACATGATTAGAGAAGACTGAAAGGCGAACACGGAAACCTTTCCACACTAACCACGAAATTGGCAGCTTCCCACACCCTCGGCCAAGCGAATCCATATCTTGGGAGAGATCTTCAGTCTTGCGGACGCGGCAGCGCGCAAGGCCAGGGCCGCATACTGGGTATTGGATAGATCCGAGTACTGGGTCTTGGAATAACGGAATAGACCGGTGGGCTCCTGAGCAGCCAGGATCCCCTGGAGGAGTTCTTCCTCCAAGGGGCGATCCTGCGAATCCCCTCGTTCCAGGAGAGCGAGCAACATCCAGGAACGGTTGTAGGTGATCTTGTCCTGAGGCCGATGCGATCGCAGGTAGGCAAGACCCAGTTCGACCTCCGGGGCGTTGGAAGGCACGCCGCAGCGCAAGAGGGTGTAGAGCACCATCGCGGTCTGCCCCGGCAAACTCTGTTCATGAACGAACTCCCAGCTCCCGTCCAGGAGCTGGGAGTCGAGGAGGTGCGAAACACCGCGATCGATGGCGGCGTTGACGGCTTCGGTCGACGGGCGGGCAGAGGGGACGCCCTGGGAGCAGAAGGCGAGCAGCAGCGTGGGAAACACGCCCTCAGCTTAGCCCGCTACTGCACGGTCACCACCAATGGATTGCTCAGGATCCCGGTACCGGGACCGCTGATGTCCACCGCCTGAGTCCAGATCGTGCGCCCCTGAGCGGCGATCGGAATGGGAATCGAGGTCGTCGCGTTCCCCGCGGCATCGGCTGTCAGGGAGACCAGAGTCGAAATCGGCAACGACATCGCGACGTCGCCGAAGACCGTGGTCGTCGGTCCCGCCCCGGTCAAGGAGTAGCCGATCCGCACCTCGTCACCAGGGGTGGCGTTGGTGACTGAGAAGACCCCGAGGGCCCCGGCGAGCACGTTGGTGGCCGTGTAGATGGGCCGGAAGACCGGAGTCGTAACGGTCACGTTGTCCACCAGGAAGCCGGTGTTGAGGCCCTGGCCCGACTGGATCATCAGCTCGTTGAAGCGGAAATCCGGGTACCAGACGTCGAGATCGGGGATCGTGACCAGCGGATCGGGGTGGTCGCTGGGCGGATTCACCCACATCTTGAGGTTCTCGTCTCCGGGGAGGAAGTCGATCTTGACCACCAGATGGGCCTGGAAATCGCAACTGGTATTGGGGATCCAGACGATCGGCGCGGCCCAGGGACGATCCATTCCCCACTCGATCCGCGGATAGGGGCTGCCGATCAAGAGCTGCTCACCCACCCACTTCCAACTGAAGGACAATCCGCCATACTGGTCGTCGCCACCGGGCATGCGCTGGCAGTCGAACGCCACCCAGATGGTCGTGTTGTCCTTCCCGTAGAGTCCGTATTCGGTGATCGGGTCCTTTCCGGACATGTCCATCGGCCGGTAGGAGCCCTCGTTCTCGACCAGGGTCTGGACCATGCCTCCGATCGCGTCGAAGCCGGGGACCACGACTTCGGCATGGGGACCCGTGGCCCCTCCGGACCACCAGACGTCGGAGAAACCGGAGCCGCCGTTCTGGCCTTCCAGGGAACCCGCCGGGTAGTCGAAGCTCTCCCGCAGGAGGGTTTCGTACTGCTGCTGGGCGGACAGCGACGCCCCGAGGAGGGGCGCCGCCAGCGCGACAAGAAGGGTTAGGCTACGCATGGATCCATTACTGAACGAGTACCGTGACCGGATTGCTCAAGAGGCCGGAAGGCGACAGTTCGAGCGCCTGAGTCCAGACGGTACGGCCGGACATCGAGGCCGGGACCGAGGCGAGCAGGGTGACGTTTCCGCTCGGATCGGAAGTCTGCGGAGGCATCTGGTTGATGGGGGGGCTCATCGACACGGTGCCGAAGGAAGTGCTGAAAGGGCCGCCGCCGGTCAGCGAGTAACCGATCATGACGGTGGCCCCTGGAGTCGTGTTGGTCACGTCGATGGTGGCGAGGGAACCGGCAACCGCGTTGCTCACCGAGAGCAGGGGGCGGAAGGGATCGGAGGCGATTTCGATGCCATCGAAATTGTAGCCGACCATATTGCCTTGGCCGGACTGGATCCGGATCTCGTTGAAGCGCAAGTCGGGCACCATGACATCCAGGTCGGGAGGGATCACGGTCGGGTAGTTGTTCGCCGGGTCGATCCACATCCGGACCCGCTCGTCACCGGGAAGGAAATCCACCTGGTAGACCAGGGTCTGAATCAGATCGGGGGTCGTTCCGGGAACCGTGACCGCGGCGGATCCAGGCCTCTCCAAACCCAACTCGAAGGTGTTGTAGGGGCTGCCCAGGAAGAGTTGTTCGCCGACGAACTGCCAACTCAGGGAGAGGCCCCCGTAGAGGTCGTCGCTGGTGGGGTCGCGTTCCATGATGAAACGCACCCAGATGGTAGTGCCGTCCTTACCGAGTACCCCCTGGTCGAGGATCGGCCCGGCCGAGGAGAGGTCGATCAAGCGGTAGGAACCGCCGTCATTGGCGTTGGTGGTCGCCTTGTTGCCGACAGCATCGAAACCCGGGGTGGTGATCAGGGCGTCGAAGCCGCTGGCGCCGGACCACCAGTCGTTGGCCCAGCCGGTGCCACTGCCGGTGGTGAAACCGAGCGGTCCCGGGGCGGCGTCGAAGCTCTCGGTGGCGAGAACGTCCTTCTGAGCAGGAGCCGCGGCAGCCAAGAGACCGACCGCGATCGAGGCGGGGATGAGGAGTTTGCGCATGTTCTTGTTGGGGCGAGGGGGATGGTTACTGCGACAGAATGACCACGGAGTAGGGCGCGATGCTCACACTGCCGGTGTAGGGGAGACCGTCCCGTGGCGTGTTCTGCGCCTGTACGTCGGGACTCGGGTAATTGCCGAAGGAGGGGTCATAGCCGCTCCAATCACTGTTGAAGCGCACTCGCCAGGTTCCCGCCCGCGGCAAACCGATCAAGTAACTCGGGTAGGCCACATTGGCGAAGTTGGCGAGCACGACCACGTCGTCACCGGGACCACCCTGGTCCCAGCGGTGGAAGGCGATGGCCTTCGAGAAATCGTTGACGTGGTACACGTTCACGTTCTGACCGAGGAGACCACGGGTATTGTTGAACCAGTTGCGTCTCAACCGAATCAGATCCCGGTAGAGATCGTGGATTCCGGGATAGAGGTTCAACTTGCTCCAGTCCACCGGGTCGGTATCGGAGAAGTAGCCGTCCTCGAGGATTTCCTGGCCCTCGAAGATCATCGGGATCCCGGGAGAGGTCAAGACCAGGGCGGCTCCCAGGGTGGAACGTTTCTTGGAATACCAGGAAGAAGCGTTGCCGGGCCAGATTTCCTCGGGTACCCGCGAGCTCCCATTGGCTACTTCGTCGTGCGATTCGGTGTAGATCACCCGCTGGGTCGCATCGCCGTTGTAGGAATGGGTGATGGCGTCGCGAACCGCCCACATGTTGCGGTTCTGATCCAAGGAATCGATGATGGCCGCACGGATCGGGTGGACGAACTGGGCATCCCACTGACTGTCGTAGCCGGCCCCACCGACCCCGGAATCCTTGGTGATCCATTCGTTGTTCCACATGTCCTCGGCGATGTCGATCTTCCAGGGCTGAAGCCGATCGATCTCGTCGTTGACCCATTGCATCAAGGACCAGGCCTCGGGAAGATCGCCGTTCGGCCCGGTGCGCATGAAGGAAGTCGAATCCCAGCGCAAGCCATCGAGACGGAAGTCCTGGAGCCAACTCAGCACGTTGTCGCGGATGTACTGGCGCACCTCGTTGCGAGTGTAATCCGGGCGGGTATCCCCCCAGGGGGTGGAGGCGCGGGAATCGTTGTAGAAATAGATCCCGCCGTAGCCGCCGCTGCTCCAGCCGTCGAACTGCCACATGTCCAGATCGGTGGGGCCATAGTGATTGTGGGTGAGATCCAGGATCACCGCCATGCCGCGGGCGTGGGCACCATCGATGAAATCCTTGAATCCATTCACCCCGCCATAGGCGCTCTCCACGGCCCAGGGATCGGAGGGGTTGTAGCCCCAGGAGAAGTCCCCCGGAAACTCGGCCACGGGCATCACTTCGATCACATTGACTCCGAGATCGTAAAGGTAGTCGAGCTTCAGAGCGGCGCTGGCGAAGGTGCCCGGTCCGCCGCCGGGAGCATCGTTGAAGGTGCCGACGTGGAGTTCATAGATGACCATCTGACTCCATGCCGGAGTACTGAAATTGTTCGCCGTCCACGAATACCCGCGGTGATCCACCACCACCGAATCCCCGACCGAGCTCGTCACCTGGACGGACCGAGGATCACGTTTCCATACCGTGTAGCTCCCGGTGTCGATCACGTAGCGGAAGGAACTCCCGGTGGCGACCGAGCGCACGTCCAGGGACCAGTTCCCATTGCCCTCCGAGACCAAGGGAGTGAGGACGGGGGACCAGCCGTTGAAGTCGCCCGCGAGATGGACTTGAACGGCATTCGGAGCCCAGACCCGAAAGGAGACGCCATCGGCCTGGGGGACCGCTCCGTCGTAGGGCGTCGCCCCCATGCCGGGCTGCTGCGAGGGGATGAGCTGCCGCCCATAGCTGATGTCATAGTTGGTGCCGCTGACCGGACGCCACACCCCGACGTACCAGACTCCGCTGGTGACGACGGGGTCACTCGACCCGTTCAGGGAGATCGACTCGTTGCTGGTGCCCGGCTGGGCGGAGACGGCATCGTATGCCTTCCTGGTCGGTTTCGCCCCCTTCCGCAGATAGAGATCGACTCCCCCGCCGAGGACCTGGGTAGTCGTGACCACCAAGGCGGGATCCCAATCCTGGAGCGTGAATTGGTAGTAGTCCCATTGGTATGCCGGGCCCACCGGAGCGGCCAGACGGCGCCCCACGGAAGTCTGGGCAAGCAGGCTGGTCGCCCCCACCTGAAGGAGGAGGAAGGAAAGGACGGCAGTGGGGAGAGGGCGGAGCATCGAGGCAAGGGGGGGGCCGCTGGCTCCTGGAGGGGAATGGAAGCCGACACTATTGTGCCAG
>CAYVRL010000195.1:0-5013 GCA_964454065.1 uncultured Planctomycetales bacterium
GGAGGGAGACGGCTTACGAGATAGCTTAGGGTGACTGGAGTTCAGACGTGTGCTTTTCCGATCTGTCAGCCTTCGTACCAGGCGAGCCAGGCGGACCGGTCGCGTTCGGTGGCAGCGGGGTCGGGGACGCGCTGAGCGAGGGCTTCGAGGAGGACAGGGGTCAGGGCGGCCGGGACCTGGGTGATCTTGAGGACCGAGTCGTGGTCGAAGCGGCCCGCGTCCGGGGTCAGGGCCAGGAGGGACGATGTGCCGCCGTCGCCGTGGGCGGGGTCCACGGAGAGCAGCGGAATACCGGGACGGCGGGTGCCCAGGACCACCTGGAGCTTTCGGCCCGCGAGCGAGTACCGCTTCCCGAGAGGCTGTTCCACGGCACTCAGCACCGCGATCAACTCATCCACCGCCTCGGGGCCACCATAGACTCCGAAGTGACGGGCGGCGGCGATCCGTTCCGCCTCCTTGCCGCGGGCAAGGGCCTCCCACCAGAAACTGGCGGCGTATTCCGGCCAGAGGGAAGTCGCAGCCGAAGCCGCGCCGTCACGGACGATCCGGTCCGCATCGTGAAGGGAGGCATCCAGGAGCAGGGCGGTCAGAGTCAAATCGTCGTAGCCCTGCCGAGCCATGGCCAGCATCGCGGTCCGCCGCAGTCGGGCGGAGTCGGCCCGAGCGCCACGACGCAAACGGACCAGGTCGATCTGGCGCGGAATGCCGATGTTGACCTCCTTGGGGAGATCGTGGAGCAAGGCGCCGGCCAGGAGGGCCCCGCGCCCACTCCCTGCACGGGGAAGTTCCCGCCAAATCCGCTTCCCTCTTTCGTCGTAGGGAGTTTCGGCGGGAAGCGGGTCGATTCGTTCCCCCCAAACTTCCAAAGCCCGATGAACGGCCAGGCGGGCCTGGTCCAGGGGAGTGCCAGCCCATTGCTGATCGGCGAGGTCGGCCAGGCGTACCAAGGCGCTGATCCGCCCCCCCGAGGCAAGGTCATCCACCAGAGCCAGCGCCGCCCGTACCCCTCGTGGCGTGGGGTCGAAAGCGGGAAGCGACCGCCGGGCGAGTCGCATGACCACCGCAACCGGATCCTTCGGGGTGGAATACACACCGAAGGGGCTCGTGATCTCCAGATCCCCGGACCGGGGCGCAACGGCCGCCTCCAGTTGGCGCCCGGATCGGGTCACTGCGACGATCACCCGGGCGGCCGCACCGTGGGCGACTTCGGGAGCGGCGACCTGGGCCAGGAACAGACTTGCGAAGAACATGCTCTATCCTAGGCCGAATCGGGGCCCGGTTCCCGGAAACCCAGCCCACGAGGTGGCATGTTCCAGACCGCCCCGATCGCTAGGGCTACTGGGCCGGAATCACGAGGGGCGATCCGAGGGGGGATCCGAAGCGGTCCAAAGCCTGGAGAGAGAAACGACCCAGCGGGGCACCCTCCACCGAGGCGAGGCCGGATACCGGATCCCAATGCACGAGATGCTGGCGCAGATCGTCGGCGGGGAGATCGGCACGGCGTACCGAAGCCACGTCCGCCAGGGCGAAGGCCTGACCAGCGAAGGACCGTGCCACCGGGCGACCAGGATCCATCAGCACCTCGAGTGGACTCGTGTGCAGGTCCGAAGCAGTCAACACCTTGGCCTCCAGGAGTGGACCGACCACCAGCAGACCGTCGACGCCCTGATCGGGAACGCCATCGACGGGAATGCGAAAACCGTCCCAACGGCCGATGAAGACCCGCTCCCCATCGACCCAGAGTTCGGCCCGCACGTCGCTCGCCACCGCACCATCCAAGCGCCGGAGCGGCAGGAGCTCCACTCCGGCGAAAACAGGCAGCCGAAGGGACAGGGACTGCCCATCGGGACGCACCACCATGGAATGGAGCTGGGACCGGTGCCGCGACACGACGAGTCGGTAATCCTGAGCGGCCGCGATCCCCTGGAAGGAGAAACGGCCCTCGGAGTCACTCGAGGTATGGAATTCGGCTCGGTCGACACCACGGGAAGGAGAGAGAGGGAGGAGCGTGAGGTCGAAACCCTGCTCATCCGGGGCGCCGGAGGCATCGAGGACCTTGCCCGAGACGCTGCCGTCCCCCAAGGGCAACACCGCTTCCACGAAAAGGCTCCCATCCGCCCCGGGACTCGGCGCGGCGAGCTGGAAGGAACCCTGGGGACTCTGGGCCGTGACCGCCACCTTCCCACCCATGGCGATGGAAGCTCTCAATTCTCCCACAGCATCGGTCAGGCCCGCGAAGCCCGTGAGGCTCGCAGCGCTGCCCAAATCGGGAAGTTCCAGGGAGGCTCTCGCATTCACCAGAGGATCCATCACGCTTTCCCCCAAGGGAACGAAAGCGCGCACGAAGGTGTTGGAGAGCGCCTGGGAATCAGGACGAAGGAGCCGAACCCGTAGATCGGTCTGGGCTGGGTGGAGCTCCACCGAAACCGAAGAAGAGGGAAGGAGATCACGATCCAAGCGGCCCCCGTCCCGCTGGACCCCAGTCGGGGAATCGACCAGTAGATGGAACTGGGCGTGGAAACCGACCGGCGGCAGAGCGAGGACGGCATTCCCCTGGGTATCCGTACGTGCGGTGAATTCCTCCAACCAGGGACCCGCGCCCAGGGGCTTCCCGGCCAGGTCCCAACGCTCGGAAGGAAGACTGATTCGAAGCAGCGCGTCCGCAACGGGGAGGCCGTGATCGAGGACTCGGAACTCGAGCGGCACGAGCGGCAGCAGAGGGATCTCGACCTCATCCCCGTCCTGGGCTCCGTAACGGCGACTACCGGTCCAATAGCCCGGGGCCTCGCCGATCAGGATCAGCTCGGGGAGACGACTCTCGATCGGTCCGGAATAGACACCCCCCGAGGACACCAGGGAGGAACGTCCATCCGACACCAGCGAACGGGGCTGATTCTGGTAGATCCTGGCTCCCGGAATGGGTTGCCCGGAATCACCATCCACGGCCCGAAGACGGAACACGGCGGGAAGCCGAACGATGGAGTAGGTCCTTTCCGCCAACGGCGCGGACGGATCCAAGTAATAATTCTCGAATTCGCTTGCGAGCAAACCGGGAACGTAGTTCTCCAAGGAGATCGTATAGATCCCGGAGCGAGGAACCGCGAAGTCGATTCCCCCGTGCGCGCCGCTGATCCCATAGGAGTAGAGGTCGGCGGAGGTGCGAGACAGATGGAGGGAAATCGGGGCCCCGGGAACGAGTTGGCCGTGCTGGTCCAGGATCTTGAAGTGAACGGGGGCTCCCTGAACGAGAACCAACTGGGCTTCCGGAGGATCCGAGGTTGGCGGATTGCCCAGGGCCGTGCTCGCGAAACCTCCGAGTGTGGCCAGCAACAGGCCCTGGTCTCCCCAGGGTTCCGTTGCGGGCCAGGGAAGGGCGAAGTGACCATCGCCCGCCGTGACCACCGTTTCTTCTCCTCGCCCACCGATGGCCCGGACCAATACGCCCGAAGCGGGAGAGCCGTCCTCGAAAACCACCTCGCCCCGAAAACCGAAGAAGGCCGTGTCCGGGGGAGCCGGGGAGGCGGGGGAAGGAAAGCTCCGCCGAGATCCGGTGACGGCGAAGGCGGCCGCGGAAGACGATGCCGAGGAACGGTCGAGAAGCGGGGAAGGGGAAGAGGGAGCGGTTCCGGAGACGGCCACCGAAGCGGGGACCAGGGCGGGGACGTCTCGGGTGGAGAGCAAATGAAGCCCGAGCACGAGAACCCCGACCCCCGCGACCAGGGAACTCAAGGCGAGGACCCGCGGAACCCACCCGAGGGGTTTGCCGAAACCGAAGAGCAAGAGGCACTGCTGACGCCACCCCGGTCCCAATCGACCACCGAGTTGGCGCCGCATCATTTCCACCGCGCGCCGAATTCGTCTCCCCATAGTCGCCGGGGAGATCCCCGCGTGTCGAGCGAGGGATGAAAGGGGATGCCCATCCAGATAATAGCCGATCAAGGCGCTGCGGTAGGGCTCGGGAAGACGAAGGACTTCGTCCAAGGCGATCCGGAAGTACTCCGCGCGTTCCAGCCCGTCGGTGACGGAGCGACCGGAAACCGCATGTTCCTCTCCCTCCAGGGCTGAGGATCCATAGTGAATGCGATTCTCCCGCCGCAAATGAGAAATGAAAAGATTGCGAGCAACCCTACAGAGCCAGGGCCAAGGCCGATCGAGCGGGGTAGCCTCGCCCCAGGCGCGGAGAATCGTTTCCTGGGCGATGTCCTCGGCCAGGGAGCGCTCCGAAGCCAAACTCAGGAGAAAACGAATCAGCCGGTCACGATACTGCTGGAGATCTCCATCGAAATCGGGTTCAGGGGTACCAGAGACGGTTTCCACGGGAATCGAGTTCAAACGGCCACGACGGTTGCTTCGAGATCCGAACAGTGGTGGACATCCCCCCAGGTCTTGGGGGGGGTAGGTCGGACGTCGATCCGATAGGACTTGTCCGCACACTGGAATACGGCGCTGGAAACCGGATTCGACGAGGATGACGAAACGGTGCCCTCAGCATCCATTCCGGGCTGGCTCGAGGAGGAAATCCCCCAAGCACGCTGGTTCTGCGCATCCGGCAAACCGAGGGTGAAGGTCACGGAAACCGTCCCGCAACCAGGGATCTGGAACTGGTGATCGCAGCGAAGGGAGAGGGGCATGGCAGGACCTGAGGGAGGGAAAGGGTGGAATGTCGAAGGATGGGGGCGCAGGTCCATCCTACCGGCCTTCCCCGATGGGCTAGACGCACGAAGCCGACGAGCCGGACGGTTTTTCTCTGGATTCCCCGGTTATCGGTACCCTTTGTGGCTCAGACCTCCCAGAACCCGGGTTCGGTTCCCGTAGCGTCCCTTCGATGAAGAAATCCTGGCTTCTGCTCGCTCTGCTCCTCCTCGGAGGGGCTCTGGCCTTCCTGACCTTTCGTCCCGGAATGGGAGGGAATCCACCGCGGAGGACCATGGAGCTCGTTCCCAAAGTGCATGGAACCCCTGGCGAGGGCCCCCCGGCCCGGGCTGCGGCCATTCCGGAGGCCGAGCAGGGTCT
>CAYVRL010000196.1:0-4992 GCA_964454065.1 uncultured Planctomycetales bacterium
AGTAGAGGGGCGGGAAGAGGTGGTGGCCGATCCAGCCGCCCTTCCCAGCGGGAAAGAACCGTTGCGGGCGGGGGTCGGGAGCCAAACCGGCGCTGACCAGGGAGAAGGTCACGGCCAGGACCAGAGCCCCGACCGTCTTGGCCGTGGCCGATGCCTGCGCCTCCCGGAATAGCCGGGCCAAACCCCAAATCGCACCGCAGGCGGGCAACACCCAGGCTCCATTCCCGAACAGTTCCAGCAACGCCTGGGCGAGCTGGAACCCCAACACCCCACAGACATTGTCTTGGGAATCCGCGACCTCGTAGTCGGCCAACGCCACCAGGAGGAAGACCGAAAGCGCAGCCAAGCCGAGAGCCAAGGGTTTCCGCGCCCGTTCGCCGGCAAAGGCCTGGCTCAGGGAATCCCCCACCCAGCGCAGGAGCGCCCAGAGGGCGACCAGCAGCGCCCCGAGCCATCCCAGCACGATCCGCAGACCCTCGCCCACGAAGCCGAGCTGGTTGGCGGCCACGGATCGCGTGCGCGAACTCTTCCGGCGCTTCTTCTTGGATGCCACGACTGGGGCATCCTAGCGGAAAAGAGGGGCTACTTCCTACCCGAAGCGGAAGTGCCCTCCAGGACCTGCTTCTCCAGGAGCTTGCGATAGAGAGCCGCTGCCTCCTTCGGGTTTCCGCGCGCTTCGAGAATCCGCCCCCGCAAGAGTACGGCTTCCGGATCGTGGGGCCGCAGTCTCGCGATCGCCCGCTCCGCCTCGTCCAGTTCTCCCTCCTGAAGGGCAATGCGACACTCCAGATAGGGCAGTTCTGGATGATCGGGAGCAAGCGCCTGGAGCTTCCCGGCGGTGGCAGCGGCTTCCTTGGGGAGACCTTGGAAGAGCTGGATCCTGGCCAACAGGGCGAGAGCGTCGGCATCGGGGGGAGCCTTGGCCATGGGATCCTTCAGAACACCCAGTGCACGATCGGGACGGTCCTCCACGAGGAGCTTGCGAGCCAAACGGCAGGCACGAAGCAAACGTGCTTGGGCGGGGGTGCGGGAGATGGTCTCCTTCCCCGCCAATAGGTTCTCGAAGGTTCCCTGATCGATGAGACCCGCCCCCCGCCGAGCCGCCGCCCCCAGTTCGAAGGCGAAACGCGGTCCGTAGCCCTTGACGACCCGAACCACGCGCCGTTCGGTATCCAAACACCAAGCGCTCGGGTAAGCGACCACGGGGAAGTCCTGAAAGGTGAGATGCCCGGGGTCGAGGACGACCCTCGCCGAAATGCCCGAGCCATCGAGAAGTTCCCGAGCATCCTCCAGCCCCTGCGATTCCGGGCTGACCACGACCACGCTGAGCTTGGGAAGCAGACGCGGTCGGCGCCTCAGTTCCGCGACCAGATCCTTCAGTCCGTGACGGGAGTACTCGAGCTTGCCCGCGTGGAAGAAGAGGATCAGCGCACGCTGGGAGTACGCGGACCAGTCCACGGCCCTCCCCTCCACGTCCTGACACGCGGGAAGCTGGGGTTCGTCCTGGAGGGCCGAGACCGGCGCGAGCGCGAAGGAGAGAATGGCGGCCAGGATCATCGCTCTGGCCCCTCGGAAACATTCGTCTCGAGGTCGGTGGCGCTTTCGGAACGCGGAGCGGGAAGCTCGACCGCCTTCCGCTGGTAACTTCGCTTGGCATGACAGCCCGGAGAGCAGGAGCCCCCTTGGGCCGTCGCTTCGAACTGGATGGGCATCTGCCACTTCCCGAAGGGACTGGTTTCCTCCAGGTGCTTGGGGAGGTCGCTGGCATGGGTGTCGTGACAAGCGCGGCACGTCCGGCCCTTCTTCTCCCGGTGGACATGGACGTAGTGCAGGTTCTCGTCTCCATCCCGGAACCCCGTGAGGGTACTGTTTCGCTCCGCGAAGGCATTCTTGTCGTGGCAACCGAAGCACAATGCGTAGTTGTTCGGATCCCAGCTGGAGTAAAAGCGCTTGGGATAGGCACGACGCAGCAGGGAAATGAACTCACTGCCATGGGGTTCATGGCAAGCAGAGCAATTCCCGTCTCGAATCGGTCCGTGCTTGAACTCGGCCTCCAATTTCTTCGCCATGTCCATCAGCTTGCGCCCATCCGTCGCCTCGAGCGACTGGTCATGACAACTCAAGCACAGATCCTCCGCGGCATGGTCCAACATCTTGGGGAATGCGGAGTGATGAGGACGGTGGCAATTCAGACACTCCCGATCGCGGGTAACGGCGCCGTGGACGACGGATGAGCCCAAACGTTCCGTAATGTCTTCATGGCAACCGAGGCACAGATCCTTCCCCTTCTCCCGTAACTGGGAAGGGAAGGGGGAGGCGTGGGGATCGTGACACAGGGCGCAGTCCACTTCCACCGGCGGGTGGACGTTCTCGGCTTCATCCAATCTCTCCGCCATGTCCTCATGGCATCCCAGGCAGAGATCGGAGCCTTCTTGAACGAGGAGTTTCTCCGTGTCCGTGGCGTGGGGATCGTGACACGCCGTACACATCCCCGCCGCGACCGGGCCGTGCACATGAGCGGCACCTTCACCGGTTTCCTGGTTGTGGCAGGCACCGCAGAGTTCGCCCTCGTCGGCCCGCCGCAGCAAGGCCCGATTCGGAGAATGATGGGGATCGTGGCAGGAAGTACAACGGCCTTGGGCCACGGGCTTGTGAACGTCACTCCCGGTCTGCGGGTCGTGGCAAGAAAGGCAGGACGAAGCATCCTTGGGAGGTGGTGCGAAGACATGCTTGGCAGGATCTTCCTGTGCGTGACAAGCGTCGCACATGTCCTCCCGCACCGGGTCGTGCACGACTTCCCCGGAGTAGAGAGCCTGGTGACAGTCTCGACATTCCTGATCCGGGGCTAGGGCCGTCGGCGGTTTCCGCACTTCCCCCTGGCCCCCTTCTTGCTGGGCGGGCAAGAGGACCGCGGCGCAGGCCAGAATGCCGAGAACTAGAAGCGTTAGCGATCTCCCCATTCCTTTTCTCCCAGGATCAGTACCCTTTCCACTTGTGGTCCTCGCCGTGGCACTTGAGACTACAAGCACCATGGCGGAGACCTCGGTCTTCCCACTCGAGCAAGCCATTCTTCTTCGACGGAAGGACGTAGGAGGTATTGAAATTGATCAAATGGGAATGGTTCGTGGAGTTGCCTTGACTGGAAGCGATCCCGTGGGCATCGTGACAGGCACTGCAGGGAGCATCTTCCTTCACGATGTGCTTCTTGTGCTCCTTGAAGGAATTGTCTGAAAGGATCGAGCTCCGACTATGGCAGCGATAGCAGAGCGCATAAGCGGAAGGGGATTCGTTCACATATTCCTGGGTACTATAGTTGTCGACGAGGAGGGGGCGGTAATTCGAGCCGTGGGGTCCCGCCGGGCCATTCCCTCCTCCGGCCGGGGAGTCATCGCTTTGGTGGCAGTCGGTGCAGGCGATCACACTGCTGGTCGTGAAAGGAGGGATCAAGCTGGGCACGAAGGTGTTCACCCCCGGAGCCTCCACGGGATGATAGGAAGGGTTGTTGGGATCGAATTCGAAGCGAACATTGGTTTGCTCGACTTGACGGGGAAGGAAAGCTCGGCCGCTGTTGTTGTCCCCATGACACTTGAAGCACACCTCGTAGCCGAACGTGGCGCGCGCGACGGGCTGACCCGAACTATCCACACCGCTGACCCCCGTGAGGGGGCCGGGTAATCCCGGCGGGGAAACGCTCCCCGGGCGTACGGAGTGGGGCTCGTGGCAGTCCTGGCACTCGGCGTGCCGGACCATGGTGAGCGGATTCTCCGTGGGGTCATGAACCCCTTGGAACAGGGATGGATCGTGCCCAGACAGCTTGCCGAGTTCGTGATTCAAATCCTTGCTCGCAACGTGCCCGGAATGGCAAACCAAGCAATCCCTCTCCTCGATGGGGCTCCGCAAGAGACGTTCAGCCTTATTGGCTCCGTGGGGCCGGTGGCAACTCGCGCACGCGTTGTCGGCCACCGTATGGAATCCGGTATCGGGCCAGGGGTCGGTGCCGGACCCGTCCCAGGTCGCGAGAGAGGTCGCGTGGGAGGAAACCGGCCAATCGCTTTGGGCGTGGCAAGAAAGACAGAGTGCTGAGTGCCGCTGGTCCGTGAGTAGGAAATCGCCATGGATGTTGTTGTGGGCATCGTGGCATGACGTGCATTGGACGTCTCCATTCTCATCCAGGCGCACCGGGGCATGGATCCCGTTTTCGGGCAGGTAATCCACTCCGGATCCCCCCTTGGAACTCGCATAGTGAAAGGAGACCGGGTGGTCGTCGATCAAGTTGGTACCCAAGAACCCAGGGCCGCTGTTCAGGAAGCGGCGCCCCGGCACCATCTCCACTTCAGCGGGCTCCGACACCAGCTTGCCCAAGGCGATGCTCCCGTCATGACAGGAGAGACAGAGCTTGCTCGCCCCCGTGGGCTGACCCGCGTTGCCCTCGAACGTGGAACTCGAATACGCCAAGTACACCTCCCGCGAATCGTCACGATTCCACAAGGGGGCAGTGGTCCGCGCGCGATGAGGAGTGTGGCAGAAGATACAGATCCTCGACTCCAGCGTGGCCTTGAAGGGCCCCGGTCCGGATGTGGACAGATTGTGCTTGGTGTTCACGATGGAACTCTGCTGCGCCATCACAGGAAGGATGAGAAGCAAGAAGTTGGCGGCAAGGGGAAGGATGGCTTTCATGGCGTCACTCCTCGGTATTGGAAGGCTTGGATCCGGGAGTTCCCGGTATCCGAGACAAAGATGCGGTCGCGGGGGTCGATGCAAATCCCCGAGGGCAGGGAAAGATTGCCGAAGCCGTTCCCGGAACGACAAACAGTGAGCAAGAGACGTCCCTCCTGGTCGAAGACCTGGACATTGTCGAAGAGGGCATCCACGACATAGACGTGGCCCTCGGAATCGATCGCGATTCCCTTGGGTTTCGAGAAAGCCCCTGGTCCGCTTCCGGCAATCCCGAAACTGCTCATCGGCTGGAGATCTGGATTCAGGACTTGTACC
>CAYVRL010000197.1:0-4989 GCA_964454065.1 uncultured Planctomycetales bacterium
CCTTCCTCGCCGCGTGGCCCTGGTCACCGCTCACCCGAGTGCCGCGGCGGCGGACGTCTTGCGCACCTTCGAGGAGCGGCGCGCTCCCTTCCGGGTCTGGTTGCGTCCGGCCCGCGTACAGGGAGAGGGAGCGGTGGCCGATCTCTGCGCGGCCCTCGCCGAGGCCGCGCGTGCGGCGCCGGACTTGATCCTCCTCTCCCGCGGCGGCGGTTCCCTGGAGGATCTGTGGGCCTTCAACGAGGAAACCCTGGTGCGCGCCGTGGCGGCTTCCCCGGTGCCGATCCTGAACGCGGTCGGCCACGAGAGCGACCTGACCCTCTGCGACTTCGCCGCCGACGAGCGGGCGAAGACTCCCACCGCGGCGGCGGTCCTCCTTTGCGAGGGTTGGGAAACCGCTCGCGCGCGGCTCTCGCGGCTCGGCGCGGACCTCCTCCGGGGCGGTCGCAGCGCAGCGCAGCGGCAGCGCTCGCCGTTGCGGGAACTTCGTTCCCGCCTCTTGTTCCAGCATCCCGCCCGGCGTCTGGAACGGAGCCGCAACCGCCTGGAGAATCTGCGTGAAGCCTTCCTGCGCGGGGGCCGCGAATTGCTCCACCGCCGCGGCCAGGCCCTGCTCCGCAGCGCCCGCCGTCTGCGCACGGCGGGACCCGCGCGGCGCCACGCCCTCCTCTCCCAGCGCTTGCTCGGCCTTCGCCCGCGCTTGCAGGCGGCCTCCCCGACCACCCTGCTGGCTCGCGGCTACGCGCTGGTGGAGTGCCCGGGAAGACCCGGATTCCTGCGCCGCGCCGCGGAGGTCGGCCCCGGCGATCGGCTGCGGATCCGCCTGGCCGAGGGCCGGGTCGATGCCGAAGTCCTGGAGACTGGTCCGAACGAGCCGAATCGGGGAGAATGACCCACCCGTGAAACCGCCTCCCCGCCCCTGATGGCCAAGCAACCGGATCCTCCCGCTCCCTCCCCCGACCCTCCCCCTTTCGAAGAGGGCCTGGCCCGTCTGGAATCCCTGGTCGAGGAACTGGAGAGCGGGGAACTCAGCCTGGAGGACGGCGTCTCCCGCTTCGCCGCCGGGGTCGAACTCCTGCGGGGACTGGAGCAGCAGCTCCAGGGCGCGGAACGGCGGGTCGAAGCCCTGGAGGAGGTCTTGCGCCGGGACCTCGAAGCGCTGGAGCGCGAGGCGGAGGGAGGGTCCGATGGCGGCCGCGACTGAGACCGGTTTCCCCGCCTGGGTGGTCCGGAAGCGTGCTTGGATGGAGGAAGCCCTGCGGGAAGCCTGCCAGTGGAGTAGTTTGTCGGCCGCGCCGCCGCGTTTGCGGACCGCGGTGGAGACCGCCCTGCTCTCCGGGGGCAAGCGGGTGCGCCCCGCCCTCTGCCTCCTCGCCTGTGCCGCCGAAGGCGGGGAGGAGGAGCGAGCCCTGCCGGGCGCGGTCGCGGTGGAGATGATCCACGCCTACAGTCTGGTCCACGACGATCTGCCCGCGATGGACGACGACGTGTTGCGGCGCGGCCAGCCCACCCTGCACGTGGTCTTCGACGAGGCGACCGCCATCCTCGCCGGGGATGCGCTGCAGGCCCTGGCCTTCGAGGTGCTCGCCACCCAACCCGCCCCCCTCGCCGGGGCCCAGATCGCGATCCTCGCCCGGGCCGCCGGTCCTGCCGGCATGGTGGGGGGGCAGCAGCTCGATCTCGCCGCGGAGGGCGAAGGCGTGGACTTGGCAGGCGTCCGTGCGATCCATGCCGCCAAGACCGGGGCCCTGTTCGGCGCCGCCTTGCAACTCGGGGCTTGCGCGGCGGGGGCGGATCCTGAGGCCTGGAGTGGCTACGCTGAGGCCGTGGGGCAACTCTTCCAGGCCACGGACGACATCCTCGACGCCACTCGGAGTACCGAGGAACTCGGCAAGACCGCGGGCAAGGATGCCGCCGCGGGCAAACCCACCCTGGTCGCCGCCGCCGGTCTGGATGCCGCGCGGGAAACCGCGGCTTCCCTCGCGGAGCGGGCCCGCGCGGCTCTCGCCGCCTTGCCCTTGCGGGGCCCGCGCGAAGAACTCGCCGACCTCCCCCAGTACCTCCTGGAACGGAGCCGTTGATGTCTCTGCGTCTGGCCGAGATCGAATCTCCCGAAGTCCTTCGTTCCTGCACGCTGCCGGAGCTCGAAGATCTTTGCGTGCAACTCCGACACGCGATCATCGACAAGGTCTGCCGTACCGGCGGGCACCTCGGAAGCAACCTCGGGGTGGTGGAGCTGACCGTGGCCTTGCACCGGGTCTTCGACTTCGCCCGCGATCGGTTGGTCCTCGACGTGAGCCACCAGTGCTATCCCCACAAGATGCTCACCGGCCGCTTCGCCGCTTTCGACGAGTTGCGCCGCACGGGTGGACTCTCGGGGTTCTGCAACCGCTTCGAATCCCCGTACGACGTACTCACCGCCGGGCACGCGGGGACCGCGATCTCCTTCGCCAGCGGTGTCGCGGAGGGATTGCGGGGCACTGCTCCGGCCGGGGAGGAGGATCCCTGGACGGTGGCCCTGGTCGGAGATGCCGGGCTGGGAGCGGGCGTCAGTTTCGAGGGTCTGAATTACGCGGGTTCGAAGCGCATGCGCCTCCTCGTGATCCTCAACGACAACGAGTGGTCGATCGCCCGCTCGGTCGGAGCGCTGGCTCGCTACTTGTCCAGGATCCGTTCCTCCCGGACCTTGCAGACCACCTACGAGCACTTCAACGAGCTGTTGCGGCGCTTGCCTTGGGTGGGGGACAAGGTCGAGGAACTGGGGGAGGTCCTCCGGCACGCGGTGGTTCCCGGCCACGTCTTCGAGGAGTTGGGAGTCAACTACGTCGGTCCCTTGGACGGCCACGATCTGGCCGGCGCCATCGAGGCCCTGGAGCGGCTCAAGCGCTTGGAGGGCGTCCATCTGATCCATTTCCTCACCGAGAAGGGACGCGGTTACGGGCCCGCCAAGGAGGACGCCGAACGCGCCCACGGGGTCAAGCCCTCTTCGCCCAAGCTCCCTCGCCCACGCCCGGAGGCGGCGAAGGCCACTTCTCGTCCCCAGACCTTCACCGCCCATTTCGCCGCCGCTCTGGTGGAGGCCGGGGAACGGGACACGCGGGTCTGCGCGGTGACCGCCGGCATGCCTTCCGGTACCGGTACCGACGGCTTCGCTCGCCACTTCCCCGAACGCTTCCATGACACCGGGATCACCGAGCAGCATGCGGTGGCGCTCGCCGGGGGACTCGCGACCGCCGGGCAGCGACCCGTCGTGGCCATTTACAGTACCTTCTTGCAGCGGGCCTACGATCAGGTCTTCCAGGAAGTCGCCCTGCAGCGGGAGAACGTGATCTTGTGCCTGGACCGCGCCGGACTGGTGGGTCAGGATGGTCCCACCCACATGGGCCTCTACGACCTCGCTTTCTTGCGGGCCTTGCCGGGGGTGGTCCTCGCCTCTCCCCGCGATGCCTGTGATTTGCGACGCATGTTGGATGCGGCGTTGCGACTGGGGGGACCGTGGGCGCTGCGCTGGCCGCGCGCCGCCGCGCTCGAATGCGTGGGAGCGGAGGCCCTGCTCCGTCCCGAACTCGTGCCCGGCACCGCCGAGCGTCTCCGCTCCGGGGCCGACGGGGCGGTCTTCGCGCTCGGGGCGCTCTGTGCGACCGCCCTGGAAGCGGCCGAGATCCTGTCCGCCGAGGAGGGCCTGGAGTTGGAGGTCTGGGACGCGCGCTACTGTCGGCCGCTCGACCTCGGAGTCCTGGCCGACCTGGGACGGCGCCATCCTTGGTTCGCCACGGTCGAGGAGCATTCCCTCAACGGCGGATTCGGGTCCGCGGTGGCCGAGGCCTTCGCGGACCTCGGTTTGCGCCCTTCTCTGCATCGCTACGGGGTTCCGGATCGTTTCATCGAACACGCGACCAGCCGGGAGGAGCAGCTCGAGAGCTGTGGTCTGGATGCTCGGAGTCTCGCGCGGAGCTGGCGAGAGGATCTCGTGTCCACTCCGACGGAGGTCGCCTAGGAGGCGGTCGGGGTGTTGGAGAACCAGGGAAACGAGCGCCGTGGGCGCGTGAGTTGCCGCCACGATCGGGTGTTCCTGCCCATCTCACGGCCCCCCAAGGTCCTGATCCTGGCCAGCCCCGAGAAGGAGCATGCCGACTCGCTCGCGGAGCGGATCGTCGCCCATCTGCGTACCAAGGAGGTCGAACTACTCGGAGTGCTGAAGAACGACGGCTATGAAGCCCTGGAATCGAAGCCGGATCTGGTGGTGGTACTCGGTGGGGACGGAGCGATGCTGGCCGCTTGCCATCGCCTGGGTGCGCGTCAGGTCCCGGTCCTCGGAGTCAACCTGGGCCGGATCGGTTTCCTCACCGCGGTGGCTCCCGATCGAGCGCTTCGGGTCCTCGATGAGGTCCTCGGGGGCACGGGGCACTGCGAGGCCCACGCGATGATCCACCCCATGGTCCGTCGCGGTTCCGAGGTCCTCTTGGACACCCACGTCTTGAACGAAGTCGTGGTCCAGCGGACCTGGAGTTCCACCTTGCTGGAGGTCGATCTGCTGGTGGATCGACGGCTGGTGTGTCAGTTCCGAGCCGATGGCTTGATCGTTGCGACCGCGACCGGTTCCACGGCCTATTCCCTCTCCGCGGGTGGGCCGGTCCTGAGCCCCCGTCTCGACGCCTGGGTGGTGACCCCACTCGCTCCCTACAGTTTGAATCAGCGCCCCCTGGTCCTGCCCGGCAATCGTTCCGGCCGGCTGATCGTCCATACCGAATCCGGCTTCCAGGCCGACGGGCACGACGAACTCCGGCTCCATCCGGGGGACGAGATCCGGCTGACCCCCAGCAACCGGACCTTCCATCTGGTCGTGGATCAGAGAGCGAACTTCTTCGCCCGCCTGCGTTCCAAGCTGCTCTGGGGAGAGTCCCCGGGGCCGGGGATCTGAAGCGACCCCAACGGGTCGCAGATTCCTGCAACTCCTGGCCGACGAACGGGTTCCCGGGGTGGAGCCGTGTC
>CAYVRL010000198.1:0-4969 GCA_964454065.1 uncultured Planctomycetales bacterium
ACGGCATGACCGAACCCTACCTCCTGGTCGGCCCGCTCCGCTATCTCTCCCATCGGGGAGAGCGTCCGATGGCGATCACCTGGAAACTCGGCGTAGCCCTGCCCGCGGACGTGTTCCGCCACGCACGTCAGGCTGCGGGCTGAGGCGAAGCGCGTCCTCGATCAAGGATCCTCCGCGATCAGGACCGCGCGCACCGGGGAGGCGTCGCAGCCGACCAGGCGCAGGGGGAAGGCGGCCAGGGTGTAGCGGCCGGGGCGGACGTGGGCGAGGGCGAGGCCCTCGAGGATCGCCATGTCGTGGGCGGCGAGGGCGTGGTGGCTGAGCAGTTCGCGGTCGTCCTGAGGATCCACCGACGGGGTGTCGATGCCGACCAGGCGCACACCGCGCTCGTGCAGGTGGTGGACCAGCTCCGGAGAGAGAGCGGCGAAATCCTCGTTCCAGGCCCGAGGGTCGGGAAAGCTGCCGCTGCGCAACAGGATCCGCGGGGTCTGGATCTCCGCCCCGCCGAGGTCCTCGGGCAGGATCCGGGCGCCCCGCCCCACCTCGGCATCCAGCACCTGGCAAGGGCCGAAGTAGAAGTCCAGGGCACGCTCGTCGATCCCTGCCCCCCCCTCCTGATAATGACCGGGCGCGTCGGCGTGGGAACCGAGGTGGACGGTGCTCCGAATCGTGGACAAGGTCAAGGAGTCGCCCCGCTCCAGAGCCAACAGGATCTCGCGCGAATAGGGGGTATCTCCCGGCCAGACCCCGAGTTTCGGATCCACCGGCGGAGAGAGATCGATCAAGCGCACGGGGAATCCTCGCCGACGGTGGCGATCACCTTGAACTCGACCGCGATCGGGGTGGGCAAGGCCCGGATCGCGATCGTGGTCCGCGTGGCCTGAATCGCGGCGAAGGTCTCCGCCCAGACTTCGTTGAAGGCCGCGAAGTCGCGCTCCATGTCGATCAGGAAGACCGTCACGTCCAGGATCCGCTCCAGCGAGGAGCCCGCGCTGGCCAGCACCGCCCCCAGGTTCTGGATCACCGCGCGAGTCTGGGCGCGCACGTCGTAATCGAGCGCCCGGCCCTCCGCGTCGCGCACCGGACCACCGGGGATCGCGTCGCTTCCGGCCTGCCGCGGCCCGATCCCGGAGAGGAAGAGCAGATCCCCGTGGCGGCGGGCGTGCGGGTAGGCACCGACCGGAGCGGGCGCGGCGCTGCTGTGAATGATGGAATCCTTCATGATGGGTTTCCGGCGCCCCTCCGCGCCAACACTTCCTGATCCCCCTCGAAACGCTCCACCTGGTCCTCGTCGTATTCGAGTTCCCCGGCGGATTCGGGCGCGGGATCCAGGCCGACCAGGGCCGCACCGCTCCCCCACAGGGCCTGGTAGTCGTACACGGTGCCGCGGTAGGCGTTGTGCTGCCCCATCAGCGCCGCGAGCCACCAGATCGCTTTCATCTTGCTGTCGCCGTGGGCCTGGGCACTGAACACCCGAGCGAGCTGGGCGACGTCCTCCAAGCGGCCGGCCCCGAGCAGTTCCAGGATCTTCCGATTCCATTCGTCGTCGGTCGCGGAGTGGATCCGGTCCTCGGCGGGGTCGATCCAATGGGTCCACAGCCGATTGGAGAGCGCGCTCACCGCGATCGCCACCGTCTTGCGACCATCGGCCTCCACCGCGTCGCGCATCGCCTTGCCGAGCACCAGGGTCTCGGCGCGGTCCGCGTAGAGGTTGCAGGAGACCACGCAAGCGGGAATGCGATTCTCCGGGTCCAGCAGGCGCAAGGCGACGATACTGCCGGTGTCGACCGGGAAACCGGGATAGGCCACCGCACGGGCGGTCAGGCCCCGCGCCCGCGCGCAGGCCACGCAGCGGCGCGCGAACTCCGGATCCATGCGCAGGGAATACTCCATGCTGCCCAGGTCATGGAAGTCCTCGTCCACCTTGGTCCAGGTGGGACGCGGATCCGCGAGGAACTGATGCCCGATGATGCTGGTCCACTGGGTGCTGTAGAGGATCAGGAGTTCCGCGCCCGAGGCCTCGATCTCGGCCCGCACCCGGGCGAAGGAGTCGCGCAGGGAGCGCCAGCCCGGGTTGGCCTCCGGCGCCAGCAGAGGGTGCGGGCGGCCCGGCACCAGGAAGGCGCGCAGAAGCGGCGAGGAACTCACGAAACCGCCTCCGCGGCCCCGGCGGCCGCTTCCGGATCCCACTCCACCACCGCGTTACCGGTCCCGATCACGGTGCCATAGCCGTGGACCACACCGGGGTAGTCCGGCACCCCCAGCGCGTTCAGGAGCCAGGAGAGGCTTCCATCGCGACACTCCGAAACCGACTGGTCGATGAAGTCCGGCATCTCGTCGAGGAGACGACCGCAACGCCCCGCCCGGATCAGCCCCAGCACGCGCCGATCCCAGGCCGCTTGATTGGGGTTGTAGATCCTCTCGAAGCGGGGGTCCTCCGGATCCTCGGGCTCGAAAGTGAAGTGGCGGTGCGAGAGGGAACAGGAGGCCAACAGCAGCGCCCGCCGCCCGCTGGCCGCCACGGCCCGCGCAGTGGCCCGCCCCAAGGCACGCATCTCCAACTCCATCGCCTCGTCGCTGTAGTCGAAGGCAGTGCGCGCCGAGGAGATCGCGACGATCGGCCGATCCCATTCCGGTCGCACCAGATGGCAGGAAGTCAGGGTGCCGTAATCGACCCGGAACTCCGGGTTGCGCATCATCCGGGTGACCAGACCCGCGGCCGCGGCTTCGGCGGCGATGGCCTCGGCCAGCGGTACGTCCACCTCCAACTCGTAGCGATAGCGGAAGAGGTTGGGAAAGATCGGGTCCACCGAGAGCCCGGCGAAACGTGGAACTCCGAGGAAGTGATGTCCGACCCGGGTCTTCCAGTGCGGGGTGTGGACCACCAGGACGTCGAAATCCACCTCCGCGAGCGAGGCACGCAGCCGCGCATAAGCATCCAGGAGTGGCTTCCACGCTCCCGCGCCGCTGGCGCGCGGTTCGTTCTGCGGTGGGTTCGAGGCATAGACCAGATGCGGCGGGTGCGGGGCCAGGATGCCACGGACGATGTTGCCGGGAGGACTCAAAGCTGGATGCACACGTTGCGGATCTCGGAGTAGAAATCCAGCGACCAGTGGCCGCCCTCGCGCCCCACCCCGCTGCGCTTGCTGCCCCCGAAGGGCACCCGCAGATCGCGTTTCAGCCAGGTGTTGACCCAGACCATCCCGCACTCCAGCGCGGCGGCGAAGCGGTGGGCGCGCTCCAGATCCCGGGTCCACAAGGAGGCGGAAAGACCGTAGTCCACCCCGTTGGCGAGGGCCAGGGCTTCGCTCTCGTCGCGGAAGGGGTGCAAGGTCGCGACCGGGCCGAAGATCTCCTCGCGGGCGCAACGGCTGTCGGGGGCCAAGCCCTCGATCAGGGTGGCTTCCAGAAAGGCGCCGTTCCGCCAGGGTTGCGGCAGCTCGGGGCGGCGACCGCCGCAGAGGATGCGCCCACCTTCCTCCCGCGCCAGCCGCAAGTAGCCCTCCACCTCGTCGCGGTGGGCCGGGGAGATCAAGGATCCCATGCGTGTGCCGGGCGCGGCGGGATCTCCGGGAGTCAAGACCCGCGCCGCGGCCACCAGGCGCTCCTCGAAGGCCGGGTAGATCGAGTCCTGGACCAGGATCCGCGAGCCGCAGAGACAGATCTGACCCTGATTCAGGAATGCGGCCCGCGCGGCCCCGTCCACCGCGGCATCCAGATCGGCGTCGGCGAAGACCAGGGTGGGGTTCTTGCCGCCCAGTTCCAGGGAGAGCTTCTTGCAGTGCGGGGCGGCGGCGGCGGCGACCCGAGCGCCGGTCACGGTGCCACCGGTGAAGGAGATCCCCCGCACTCCGGGATGTTCGACCAGCGCATCTCCGGCCTCGGCGCCCAGGCCGTGGACCAGCGCGAAGATGCCGACCGGGAGCTCCAGAGCGGCGCAAGCCCGGTCCACGATCTTGGCCAGTCGGCCCGCGGTGCAGGGGGTGAGTTCGGAGGGTTTGGCGACCGCGGCGTTGCCCATCGCCAGCGCCGGAGCCAGCTTCCAGCTCAACAGGTAGAGAGGAAGATTCCAGGGGGTGATCAATCCCACCACCCCGAGGGGTCGGCGCAAGCTGTAGTTGAGAGCGTCCCCCATCGCGTGACAGGGGGTTTGGTCCTGGCGCAGGGCACTGGCGAAGAAGCGGAAGTTCTCGACCGCCCGGGGGACGTCCACCGTCCGCGCCAGGGTCAGTGGCTTGCCGGTGTCCCGGGACTCCAGGGCCGCGAGGTCCTCGGACTCGGCTTCGAGGCGGTCCGCCACGCGCTCCAGGAGTTCGGCCCGCCGCGGCGGCGGAACCTCCGCCCACTCCCGTTGCGCGGCAGCGGCGCTCGCCACCGCAGCCTCGATCTCCGCCGCCCCGCCCCGCGCGATCCGGGCCAGGAGACGCCCGGTGGCGGGTTCACGATCCTCCAGCCACTCCCCGGTGAGGGGTTCGCGATCCTTCCCACCCCAGCGATGGAGCAGCTTCAAGACCCCTCCCCCCCTTCGGCGGCGACCAGGGGATCGTAGAGGTAGCGCTCGCGGTCGGGATCCCAGTCGTCCCAAGTGGGAATCCCCTCCAGGGACTCCTGTCGGGCAGGCGGCACCACGCCGGGGACCAGGAAGGCCTTCTGCCGGGACAGCGGATAGGGATTCCTCAGTTCGATGCCGAGGACCCCGAGGATCCCGCGCGCGACGTACCAGGTGGCCTGGGGATCCCAGCCGTGGGCGATCTTGACCACCACCCCGAGGCCTTCGGGGTAGTCGTCGTGCGCGATGGCGAGACCCAACAGGCCGTCGGCTCCCTCCTTGGCGAGGACCCGCCCCGCTCCGGCCTTCAGGATGGTGGAATCCAGACGGTTGAACCCGCCCACCAGATCGGGGTGACGGCCCATGGCCTCCCAGATCCAGTCCTCGTCCCGGGTGCGGGCCAGCCCCGCGTAGAGCAGG
>CAYVRL010000199.1:0-4950 GCA_964454065.1 uncultured Planctomycetales bacterium
ACTGAACGGGCCTTGCCGAGGGCGACTCCGGTGGCGGCGGTTCCCGCGGCCAGAACCGGGTTGCGCCGCACCAGGAGCGCACCGGCGCCAAAGGCGAGTCCACTGGCGGAACCTGCCCGCAAGGCCCATCCCACGGGCCCGGGCCAGCGCCGCGAGGCTTCACTCCAGATCAATTCTCGCAGGGCGGTTCGCCGCAGGGCGAAGGATTCGTTCATTTCTCGGCTGGCGAATTCCCGCCAGCTCCGAAAACCCTCTTCAACGGTCCTCTCCAGCTCCGCGAAACGGGGTTCCACTTGGCGCTGGATCCTTTCCGCGAGGGCCGAGATGCGGGCAGCAGAGCCCAAAGCGTTGTGTCGGCGGACCCGACCGAGCGCACTTCGCTCGACCAGCGACTGAAGTCGAGAGCAGAGTTCGGCCCACCCGGGCACGGCTGGCTGAGAGCGCGCGGCACGGGCGCTGGTCAGGATCACGGGAGTATCCGGGGCCCGCCAGCGCTCTTGGACGATCCGTTCCAGTTCCTGGCGCAGCTCCTCTTGGGCTCCGGTGGAGAGTTCGTCGCAGCGATTCAGGACCACGAGTAGGCAGCGACGTTCCGCGAAGGAATCCACGAAAGCCACCGATGCGAGTTCGCTCACGGATTGCCGGTGCGCGACCACGAGAAGCACGTCGGAACGCTCCGCAAGGGAACGGACGACTTCTCGGTGTTCCGCGTTCACGCTGTTGACATCGGGGGCGTCGATCAGGATCTGTCCGCGCCAGGGGCCGCTGGCGGCGGGATCGTAGTCCACCACCCGGGCGGGTCCGCCCGGCAGGCCTTCCAGCAAGGAGCCCAGTTCCGCGTCTTGCGGCCGGTAGATCACCGGTTCGGAGGTCGTCGGGCGCGTTTCGCCCTCGACCGCAACCGAGGCACCGACCAGTGCATTCAGGAGCGTGGATTTCCCGGCCCCGGTCGCCCCGACCAGGGTGATGACCGCCGCTTCCGACCAGCGCCGCTCCTGGTGTTCGAGATCCTGGACCAACTCCTCGAAAACCCCTCGTTCCTCCTTCAGGGCCTCCAACTCTCCCAGACGGGCCAGCTCGCGGCGGGCTTCCCAGGCGATTCCGCGCAAACCCCTGGCTGGCCCAGTTCGCTGGAGGTCCTTCATGGAGGGCGGAAGCTCTTTCTCTACACGGTCTTGCGTCATGGGGTCAGTCCCTGCCCAGGGGTTGGTGGCGAAGTCGTTCCACGATCTCTCGCAGCTCGGCCGCGGTTTCCATCCGCAGGTGGAGGGATCTTCGGAGGAGAACGGTACTGCGGGGGAGGGCGTGAGCGAGCAGGAGTTCGGACAATCGTGCCCCGCGGAGTTCGGTCCAGCGTTTCCGGGCCCGGCGAGCCACTTCAGTACCCAGCAGTCGGGAAAGCCGCTCGGCGAGGGAGCTGGTCAGGACTCCGGTTCCAGCCACGGCTGCGTCGGCGCCGAGGCCTCCCGTCGCATGGACGACGACCGCTGCGGTGACCAAGGGAAGGACGTGGAGGGCATCGACGGCGAGCTGGAAGAACCAGGGGCTGCCCCGGCGCTCCAGTTCTTCCTCGATCAAGGATTCGCAGGCCCCTTGGAAGCTGGTGAGCTGGCCTTCGTCCTGTGCCGCGGCTCGCTGAAGGGTGCTGCGGGCGGATTCGGTGTTCACGGAGTCGAGGTCGACGGTGAGTGCCCGCGCGAGTTCGGTTTCGAGCTCCGCCGCCTGGGGCCGAAGAGCTTGACACAACTCTTCGAAATAAAGGGGCCAGACTTGATCCATCGCCTGGCTCTCGGCCTGGGCGAGGGGGGAGCCGGGTCCAGGGCCGGTCCGGGGGGTCGGCGGCTGGGAGCGCAGCCGGGCCAGCCCTCTTTCCAGGCCGAAGCGGAGGCGGCGGAGGAGGCCCCGGAATCCCCGCTGGAGGGTGCTGGAGCGGCGGTCCAGGACCACACGGAAAGCCTCGAGCAAGGGGCCGGCCGGCATGGCCCGGGAGGCGACGGAGCGTCCCGCCCGTGCCGCGGCTTCTTCCGCGGTCGCCAGCAGTTCTTCCGCCTTGGTCCCATCCCGTTCGTAGCGGACCGCGAGCCCGTCGAGGTCGTCGGCTAGACGTGCCAGCGCGACAGACAAGGACTTTTCCTTGATTTCGCGGGTTTGGGAGGGGTCGGACAGCCAGGACAGGAGAGGTGTGTCGGCGGGGAGAGCGGTACTCGGAAGGCTGCGGGCCCGGAGTGAGGAGGCGGATGTCTGGATTCCCAGATCGAAACCCGCCTGGAAAACCGCGAGCGGTGGGGTGTCGAGGTCGTCGGACAACTTCCGGGCGTGCTGCGCGGTCACGTCGGTCCCCAGGGATTCGTTGTAGATCAGGCACCAGGGTCGGCCGTGCCGGAGCCAGCGGCGCAGGAAGGCCACCACTTCACGATTCTGGTAGGTGTGGCGGGTGACGACGACCAAGGCGAGGTCCGCCACTTGCAAGAGGGCCTCGCTGGCGCGGCGATTGTCGGTCAGAATGCTGTCGAAGTCCGGGGTGTCGATCAGCAGTAGCTCCGGCGGGAGGGACGGGCAAGCAGCCAGGAACATCCGAGCGGGATCCTCGGACTCCTCCAAGGCCTCTGCCACGGTGCCGTTTTCGCCGGGCGTGACCAGTTCGAAGGGGAATCGCGCCTCGGCGGGCTGCTCTTCCAGCCGAGCGATGAGTTCGCCTCGGGCGGCTCCGAGTAGGCTGCGCGTGGCCCCGCCGCGGGGCAAGGAAGGAGAGTAGGGGGCCCCCACCAGGGAGTTGAAGAGCGCGGATTTCCCCGCGTTGTTCGGCCCCACGATCCCCACCACCAAGGCCCCGGCCGTCCCTTCGGTTCGCGGCAGCAGATCCCTTTCCAGGGTCGCCAAGGCCTCAGCGCCATGCCCGTCGGGCAGGGACTCGAGCAAGGCACGGGTACGACGCAACACGGACATGGCTTCTCTCTCGGATTGTAGGCTGACACCTCATGCCGGGTGTTTTCTGTCAGAAAACGGGAAGAAGTCACCCGGCATGAGGTGTCAGGTTCCGTGAAATTGGTGGATTCCTTGGATTCTAGGAAGGAGAGTTTTTGTAGCGATGAGGTTACTTGCGCGTCGATAGGGGTAGAAAGGGAGACTCGCCCCCTTTGAGCCTGTGATACGACAAGCCGCACAACTTCTGATTCTGGTGGTCCTGCTCGCTTCTGGTGTCCTGCTGGTGCAGAGCTGCCTGAGAGCTGATTCCGTGGAGGAAACCGCGGTGTGGTCCTGGAACCGGAGCCGATCCCTGGAAGGGCGCGTGACTTTTTGCGGGCAGCCCGTCCGGGGAGGTGAGGTCCGCTTACTGGATGTGCAAGGGCATTCCCTGTCCGCGATTACCGTGACGGACCGCGATGGGCGTTTTTCTCTCCAGCGGATTCCGGTGCAGAGCTTGATCCTGGAATTCCGGCCCACCGGGGGAGGCGCGCCTCCCGATTGCCCCGTGGAGGCCACGACTCTGCGACGGACCATCGGCCCCGATACCCACTTCCTGGAAGTGGATCTGGCGCGGCAGAGCTAGCGGAGTAGGCGGGAACGGCCGGTGGGGACCGGAAGTCCCTACTCGCCGCTCGCACGTTCCGCCCGCGCTCGAGCGAGAGGAAGCCCTTCCGCCTGGCCCGGAGAGCTCGCAGCTCCGCTCTCGGCCACCAGGATCAACTCCGCGATGGCGGATGCGGTCCCCGTGGGGACGGCGACGTGGAAGCGACTCTCCTCGCCAGGAGCCAGTCGCTCCCCCAACGGTTCTTCGATGGGCTCGCCGAGCGCCTCTCCGGCCCCGTCGAGGAAGCGAACGCGAAACTCCAATGCACGGCTTTCACGCAGGGCGAGGGGGTGTCCGGAATGGGGCGTCAGGCGCAGGTGCAGGTCGTCCCCATCGAAGGAGGCCGCGAGCCGGGCGGCTCCGATCACGATTCCGTTCTCGTCCAGACTCATACCGAAGCGATGACGGCGGAGCTCCTGGGCCGGTTGTACTTCCTTGAGCGGCCGACGCGCCCTGGCCATGACCCGAGTCACGGCGGGCATGTGGCACTGCTGGCAATCCAGTTCCTTCGGCCCCGCTCCGGCCGGAGCCACCGCCCAGGCCTTCCCGTGCTCGGGGTGAGGGACGGGCGCCTCTTGTCCGTGGCAACCCAGGCACCATTCGGCCCGCCGGTACTCCTCCCGCACCACGATCCCGTTGTGCCCCTGGGAGGGAATGGGACCGGAGAAGTCCCGCCCATTCACGTGACACGTCACACAGGTCACGCCGAGTTCCCGATCCTTGCTGCGGCCCTCGGGACGTTGCCCCGGCCCCGCCCGCAGCACGCTCTCCGGAGCATGACAAGCGGTACAAGCTTCCCCCCCGTCATCCCGCTCGGCGATCGCGGCCTGGAAGCGGGGATCGGTCCACGCGCGCGCGTGTCCCGAAGCTTTCCACTCGTCCACGATATCGGCGTGGCAGCGCAAGCAGGTGCGCATCATCCGTCCATGGCGCATCGGCGGCGGTCGCTCCCCTTGCGCTGCCGAATCCTGGGCCGGGGCTCCGCTCGCGCACAGCGCGGTGACGAACAGGATGCCGCGCAGGAATCCGGTCGAATTGGGGAAAGGATTGCGTTTCCTCATTCGCGAAGGGTTTGGAGATAGGCTACCAGGTCATAGAGTTCCTGTTCGCTGCCCTTGAAGGCGGGCATCTCCGTGCCCGGGACGTAGGCATCGGGGTTGCGCAAGTAGGGCATGTAGAACTCGGGGCGCAGACGCAGGGCGACACGGGTCAGATCGGGTCCATACCACTCGCCGCGTCCGCGGATGGTGTGACATTGATCGCACTTGCTCCGTTCGTAGACCAGCTTGCCTCTCCCCACGGAATCCAGCCCCGCGGATCCAACACCGCCAGTCCCTCCATCGCCCGCCTCCTCCGCCGCCAGCGCGGCCCGCTCGGCT